>DASTOD010000037.1:0-5527 GCA_035762645.1 Binatia bacterium
GAGCTTCCAGAATTCTTTCTTCGGCAATTCTCCAGAAGACGCTCAAGCTAGACTCCGACGCGCCGCTCGGTCCGCGGCGGCTTTGATTTCTTCCGGCGGCCGGATGTTCCGGAACATGGCGAAGAACGCGATGTCATTGACCAATTGTAGCGCGCCGCCGATAAACAACGGAAGACTCAAGGAAACGCTTTGCATCAAATAGGTTGAGAGGGTGGGGCTGATGCCGAAAGGAACGACCCGCGCCAGATTGGTGACTCCGGCGGCCGATCCCCGTTCGCTCGATTTAACCATGGCCATGGTGAATGATGATCTAAGCGGATTATCCATGTAGGCAAAATAGGAACGGATCGACAAGAGGACGGCGGCGACCATAAAAGTGGGGGCGAAGGGGATAAGGAGATAGATCAACGAGGCGATCGCGTGTGAAAAGGCCATCGTTCGCACCACTCCCAGAGAGCGGGCGATAATCGGCGCGCTCAGAAAGGAAAAAGCGGCGAGGAGATAAGAGACGAAAAAAAGAACTCCGAGGGCTTTGAGCTCGACGCCGAAGCGCAAAAAGAACCAATAGGGAACCAGGGCGCCCGCCATGCCGGCGCCGAAGTTGTCCACGAATCCGAGAAGCGACATTTTCGTCACGAACACGCCGGTGGTTTTGGAGATCTTTTCTTCTCTGCGCCGGGGCCTAATTTCTTCGGTGGTACAACGATAGACGAACAGCAGCGCGACGCTGAAGAGGATGGTTAGGGCGAATAACGGCTTATAGGACGAAACCGAGGCCCATCCCCAGCGGTCCTGGAGGTGTTGCGGTAAGCCCGCGGCGAGAGCCCCGAGAGACCCCATGATCGAGCCCACGAAGGAGTTGAGGGCGAAAACACGGTTTCTCTCTTCCGGGCTGCATTTTTCGGCCAGGAGCGCCTCCTCAACCGGATTGAACGGTCCGCCGCCCGACCCTCCGCCTGCCGAACCGCCGGCGCCGACATTGGCGATAATGACCGCGAGTAAAATGAAGAAAAGGCTACTGAAGAAGATAAATATGCTGTTGGAGACAATGGTCAGGACAGCCAGCAGCATGAGGATCTTTCTCCGGCCGAAGCGGTCGGAAAGATAGCCCCAGAGCGCTGTCAGCACGCCGCCGCTCAGATACGCGACAGAGACGATGATGCCGATGGTGACCGTTGAGTATCCCAGCTGGTCAAGGTAGATCGCAAAAACGACATTCAGATAAGAGAATGCAAAGGCGCGGATTCCGCGCGACGCCATCAGCAGTTTAGCGTCATGGTGCAGACGGCGAAGCATCGCTTACCCTTGCCTTATTCCGAAATAGCGCCTGGCCCGCCTCCTCCTCAGGCGGCTTCACGTCGCGAAACAGATAATAAAACGTGCAGTCATGAAAAAGCTGCAGGAACCCGCCCAACATAATGGGCATGTTTAATGAGAACGCCTGCATCATGTAAGCCGAAAGACTGGGAGTAACGGCTACGGGAACGTGTCGGGACAGAGTCGTGATGCCGGCCGCCGAGCCGCGCTCTTCCGGCCGGACAATTCCCATAATAAAGGAACTCCGCAGCGGGTTATCCATGTACGCCAGGAAAGAACGAATGATGGTCAGGCCCGCTGCCACCGTAAACGTCGGCGCAAACGGGAGCAGGAGGTAGATGAGCGATGCCGTGCCATGAGAAAAGGCCATCGCCTTGACGAGGCCGATTTTCTGGGCGATGACCGGCGCCGCCAGAAAGGAGAGCGCGGCGAAGAAATAAGAGAGAAAAAACATCAACCCCAGCGATTTGAGCTCCACGCCAAAGCGGAGAAAAAACCAATAGGACATGAGCGGGCCGACCAATCCCGCTCCCAGGTTATCGATCATCCCCAGCAGCGACAATTTGGTCACGAAACGACCACCCGATCTCGAGATCTTGATTTGCCGCTTTCGCGGCACGTGACGCTCATCGATGCTGGCGTATGCGAAAATTAGCGCAATGCTAAAAAAAATCGTCAACGCAAATAGTGGCTTATAAGATGCAGCGGCCTGCCACTTCCAACTTTCCTGAAGGTATTGTGGCAGGCCGCTGAGCAGCGCGCCCAGGGATCCCATAATCGACCCGACAAACGAATTCGTGCTGAAGATTCGATTTCTGTTCTGCGGGCTGCACTTCTCGGCCAAAAGCGCTTGCTCGACCGGATTGAAGGGCCCGCCCCCCTGTCCGCCCCCACCCGACCCACCGGTACCGACATTGGCGATCGCGACCGCCAGAAAGATGAAGAACAAGTCACTGAAGAAGATATAGATCGTATTCGATAGAATCGTGAGACCCGCAAGGAGCATCAGGATCTTTTTCCGACCGTAGCGATCCGAAAGAAAACCCCATACCACCGTCAGCAGGGCTCCGCTGGCGGAGGCGGTGGAAATCACCAAGCCGATGGTGATCGTGGAGTATCCGAGCTGATTCAAATAGATGGCGAAAATGACGCCCAGGTAAGAGAAGGCGAAGGCCCGCACCCCGCGCGACGCCATCAAGACCACAACATCTCGTTGTAGTTCCGCGACCATGGTTTTTGTTAGCTGGGGTGGGTGGATTGATACCTTTCCCGTTCCAAATCCAGTTCGGTCTTGATGCCGATGGCGTGCAGGGCGGCATTGGCTTGTTCCAAGGATGAGCTGTGGCTTACCGCCTGGGCCGGACGAGACAGAGTCTGAAACAACTTCGTCGTCGAAACGAAGAAAGTCAACGCTGTGAGCGGAGTCAGCTTCACGCTTCGTTGGTCGCTCCGGATCTTGGTCGCGCCCCAAGCGCCGCGAAAACATCTGACCGGGATCGCGCTCGCCTCCGTGGGCACTGTCTTGATCACCTCTTCCAACTCCTGCGAGATTCTCGGCGTCAGCGACCAGCATCCGAGCAGACCGTGCGCTCCCGCTAGTTTGCTTAAAGCGAGTTCAATTTCCGCCACCGTCAATTCACCGTCGCTGCCGTAGCCGAAGACTCCCCAGAGCGTGCGCCGGCCGCGTTTTTCCAACTCGGCGAATGCGGCGAGCATGATCGAGTCGGCGAGAGGACTGCGCAATCCCGGTTCACCGCCTGCGGCCAACGAGTCGCCGCCGACGTCGAGACCGACCAGCAGATCGATATTGAATTCTTTGCTCGCGACTTCGATTCCGTCGATGACACCCTGGGCGCCGCCGTCGATGTCGAGGAGCAAAACTTCCTCCCCCTGAACCGCTGCCATCCTGGACTCGGCAAAATAAACGCCGGTCGTGGTCCGGGTCTGAGGGTTGGCCATCCAGGCATATTGGTGTAGAACTCGAACATTTTCGACTTCGCTCAGCATGCGGGGGCCGGGAATCGGATCGAAAACCGAGCGCTCCCAGGAGAGGCCGCCGAGGACAAACTGAAGACCGCAGAATTCCAAGAACCTCGCGGCGGCTAGCGCCCCGACCACATCTCCGCCGCCGCCGACTCCGATAACCAGAGCGCGCGTCGAGGCGCGGATCAAATCTTCGAGCGATTGAGGGGGGAGACTCATCGGGGCAGGTGAGTATCCTGCCCGGGATAGACGTCGAACACCTTAAATCCCAGAATCCGAGTATAGAATTCGGTAGAGCGCTCGAGGTCCGCTACTTGAATCACCAGATGTCCCAGTTTGCTGATATGAAAATCCATGCCTCTGGGAGGCGTCATGCTTTTGAGTTTTGCAATATTGACCGCCATGGCGAGATCTCCTTCTCAGAGCAGCGCTTCAATTCTATAGCACTTCTGACGAAGTTCTGCACTTTGCAGATGAAGATCGATCGAGGATCGAACATCGAGGATAGAGAATGGAAGGATGGGGTGGCTTCAGACCGCCTTACCCGGGCGTTCCTGTTTGAGCTGCTCTTTGACTTCCTCGAGCGTCATCACGTCCGCGTACTTGTGATGCAAATCAAACAGATTCACCTTGTGCGACAGAAGACTGCGATCAAAAACGCACTCTTCGGCGATCGTTACGTGATAACCTAGCGAGTAGGCATCGACACAACTTGCGCGCACGCACCCGCTGGTGCTTTCACCGCAAACGATCAGGCTGTCGATGCCCTTTTGTGTTAGATGGGCCACCAGCGGCGTGCCAAAAAATCCACTGGCGCGCTCCTTATAGATAATGACGTCCCCCCGTTCCGGTTTGAACTCCTCGCGGATTTCGAAGGCCTTGGGATCGATCTTCACGCGCTGGCGATTGGTGGCGTACACGGTATCGGGGTTGGCCTCTTTTCGCGTTTCCGTGGTCGTGTAGAAGACCGGGATCTTCAGCGACCGGCATAATGCGAAAAGCTCCTGTGTCGGCTTGATCGCGTTATAGGCATAGACGCCGCACGAGCTTTTGTGTTCCTTCACCAGCTCGTGGGGGCTCTTGGGACCGCCTTCGTAAACCAGATTGTAGAGATCGATGGCGAGCAGCGCGGGCCGCTGCCCGATGTAGGTGTCGCGGTGATACGGCTCGTAGGTCTTCAGTATTTCCGGAGTGACGATGTCTTTCCAGCAGTGGTCTTCAAAGTTGCCAGATGCCATGTTGGCCTCCTCGAGATTTGATGAGTCGCTTTGAGGTGATCCGCTTTTCTTGTAATCCGCGCCACTCGGTGTGTCAAGCAAACCTTTCTTGGCGTTTGGCGGCCGGTCTGTTTGCACGGTATCTTTATATTCGTTACTGTTGCGTTTTAACAAATTGTCTTTCGTAGAACGCTGTGCGTGCACAGCGGTTGCAGGGGAGGTGACGTTGTCTTCGAGGGTGGAGAAGGCCATCGATATCAATTCGACTGTGGCGCCACAGAAAATTGCTTTTGCGGCCCTGCAGCACCGGGATTTTCGCTTTTTCTTCGTGACCACCATGCTCGCCATGATGGCCGACAACATCGAACACGTGATCAGCTACTGGCTGTTGTTTCAGAAGTTTCACTCACCGATCTTGGCGGGTTTTGCCGATATCAGTCACTGGACGCCGTTTCTCTTGCTCTCGGTTTACTTCGGCGGAATCGCGGACCGCTACGATTGCCGAAGAGTGATTCAATTGGCGCAGATCCTGTACATGGGCGTATCGGTGGCGTGGGCGATTCTATTTTACACCAACACCATTCAAGTATGGCATGCGTCGATTCTGCTTATTCTGCATGGGATCGCCGGTGTGTTGTGGACTCCCGCCGAACAACTCATTATCCACGATATCGTCGGTACGGAGCATATACAGAGCGCAGTGCGGCTAAACGCCACCAGCCGTCAGGTCGGAATACTTTTCGGTCCGGCGGTGGGCGCCGGACTGATGGTATTGCTGGGACCGTCACTGGGTCTTCTGGCGAACGCTCTTATTTACTTACCGATGACTCTGTGGCTCGTCGTGGTGCCATACACGGGACATCTGCGCGAGGGAGCGCCGCCCAAACGAGCTATCGGTTGGAAAGACGCGGTAGGCGTGATCCGTGAGGTCGCACACAACCGCCCGATCATTACGATGGTTATGTTGGGCGGCAGCGCATCGCTGTTCGTCGGCAACGCGTTTCATACGC
>DASTOD010000038.1:0-4591 GCA_035762645.1 Binatia bacterium
CTGTCCTCGGGCCGCCATCTTCTGTCACTTATCAATGAAATCTTGGACCTCTCTAAAGTTGAAGCCGGCCGCATGGAGCTTGAGCTGAGTAAGTTTGATCTTCCCTTGGCTATCGAGAACGCTCGCACGTTTGTGCGCGAGGGCGCCATAAAGCACGGCATCACGGTTGACGTTGACGTGGACGAGCGTCTCGGAGAATTTACGGGCGACGAGCGCAAGATCAAGCAGATTCTTCTTAATCTGCTATCCAATGCGGTGAAGTTCACTCCGGAGGGAGGACGGATCGAGCTCCGCGCGAGGCACTCCAACAGCGCCGTAGAAATTTCCGTCAGCGATACCGGGATCGGGATCTCGCCTGAGGACCAGGCAGAGATCTTCGAGGAATTTCGCCAGGTGGGAGGCGACTACGCTCACAAGAGAGAAGGGACGGGACTCGGCTTAACGTTGGCCAAGAAGTTTGTCGAGCTACACGGGGGGAAGATCTGGGTGGAGAGCGAGGTCGGCAAGGGCTCTACCTTCAGCTTTGCCTTACCCAAGAGATCACCGCCGCCAAGGTGATTCTTTTGTTTTGGGTTTTGTTTCATCGGATCTCTTAGCGCCGCCAATGTAGCCGCGGTGTACCCGTCCTCAAGACGCGCGTCCCGTATGTCCGACCGGATTCACGGCAACAACTTGCGCTTGCGTCATTTTCGTTAGTGTCTCTTGACAACGTCGTACCCCGGTGTTGTAGAGTTCAATCGTTCTTGCGCTTTTTCCTTTGAGAGCAACTACACGGCAGTGCACATGCAAAGGCAGCGCGGAGGAATTATGGCGTTGCGCCTGCCTAAAGTTCTCGCCACAATTTCCAAGGGCCTCCTTAGTAACAACCCGCACCGGTTTTCTCTTCGTACCCAGCTGGTCCTGCTCGTGCTCGCGGTGGTGTTGCCGCTATTGATCTTCGACGCGGTCATGTTCTGGCGGGAAATCCAGCTTCAGCGCGCCGCTGTTGAGCGGGGAATGAAGGATACGGCCCGCGCGCTGTCGCTTGCGCTGGACCGCGAGGTGGGAAAACTGCACGCCGTCTTGGAAACGCTCGCGGCGTCGCGGTATCTCGATTCGGGAGACTTTAGATCCTTTTACGAGCTTGCTCTAAGAGCGATTGAGAAACGCAAGGGGTCTAGGGTTGTCCTCATCGACCGCTCGGGGCAGCAGATTATCAACACACTGGAGCCGTTCGGCGCTTCTCTACCCAATATTTTAAAAGAGGGAAGGAAGAGCCCGGAAGAAACTAAAGAAGGTTTGCCGCTGGGAAGTCCATCGACCGTGGAAAAGCTACTGGAGACCGGTGGGCCCGTTACGTCCGATCTTTTCATGGGAATCGTTTCGCAACGGCCTTCGCTTGCCACTAGTTTTCCCGTAATTCGAGACGGTAACGTGGCTTACGGGCTAAGTATGGTGACCCTGCCGGAAAACTTCACGACTCTTCTACTGGAGCAGGGGCTTCCAGCCGAGTGGTACGCGGTGATTGTGGACAGGAACGGAACTATCATCTCGCGCAACCCCGATCAGGAGAGGTTTGTGGGCCGGCCGGTGTCGCCCGACCTCAGTAGGCTGCTCAGCCAATCTGACGAGGGATGGAGCGATAGCCAGACCTGGGACGGGGTCCAAGTCTACAGCGTGTTTGCGCGTTCGACGCTTACAGGATGGAGCATAGCCATAGGCGTCCCGCAGGCTGCAATCAACGCTGCGGTAAACCGGTCGACGCGGATCATGGGAGTAGGCGCGGCGGTGCTCCTGTTTATCGCGCTCGGCACGGCACTTCTTCTCGGCCGGCGCATCTCAGCACCCATTTCCACGCTGGCAAGATCCGCCGAAGCCATTCAGCGCGGAGAGCGGGTCGAGATAGAGACTTCCGGAGTGAAGGAAATCTCTGAGCTTCATTCCGCTGTGCTCGCCGCAGGGGAGGCCACTCGGGAATGGGCCGCGGAGCGCGAGCGCGCAGTTATCGAGAAACGACTGCGACGCCTGGCGGAGGTAAGCGCCACACTCGCTGAATCGATTGATTTTGAGAAGACGCTCAAGCGCCTGGTCGAATTGATGGTGCCCGATTACGCGGATTGGTGCTCCATCGACCTGCTGCAAGAGCGTTCAACTATTTGCCGCCGTGTCGCCGTGCGGACAAGCAGAAAAGACAAGGAACCGTTTACGGAAGAGTTTTACCGTAATTATGCGCCTGACCTGAGCCGTCCGCATCCGATTCTTAGGGCCATCGAGACCGGCCGCTCGGATTACACGCTCGATCCGGATCAGAAATGGAAGGACCAACGCGCCCGAGATGAGCGTCACCACTTGCTATTGGAACAAATGGAATTGAGCGGCGTGATTATCGTGCCGTTGCGCGTGCAAGGCCGAGTGGCCGGGGCACTCTCGATGTTCGCCTCGCAGTATTCCGGACGGAAATATACGATCGCCGACGTCGAGTTTGCGGAGGAAGTCGGCCGGCGCGCCTCGATCGCTCTGGATAACGCCTGGCTCTATCGAGAAGTGCAGAAGGAATTGACGGAGCGTAAACAGGCAGAGGAAGCCTTGCGTGAGAGCGAAGAGCGGTTTCGGAGCACGTTCGAGCACGCACCGATTGGCATGGCGCACGTTGGCCTGGATGGCCGGTGGCTGAGGGTGAATGATACGCTCTGCGAGATTACCGGCTACTCGCGCGAGGAGCTTTTGGCGAAAACCTTCGCCGACATCACGCATCCCGACGATTTGGAGAAGAGCTGGGATCACGTGCAAAGCCTGCTCGCAGGGAGATTGCCAACGTACTCGATGGAGAAGCGCTATGTCCGAAAGGATGGTTCTCTGGTCTGGGCGGAGATTACGGTATCTCTGCGGCGCGCTGCGGACGGGCGGCCGGTTTACTTTATCGGTGCCGTTGAGGATATCACCGGCCGCAAGAGGGCTCAGGAGGAGTTGCGTGAAAGCGAGGAACGGTTCCGGAGTTACTTCGAACTCGGCTTGATCGGCATGGCGATCACATCGCCGACCCAAGGCATACTCGAAGTCAACGAAGAGATTTGCAAAACCCTCGGCTACCAGCGCGACGAACTGTTGCGCAAGACGTGGGCGGAGATGACTCATCCCGATGATATCGCCGCCGATGGCGCGCAATGGAACCGTGTTCTCGCCGGGGAGATCGACGGCTATTCGCTGGACAAACGATTTATCCGCAAGGACGGCCGGCTGATCTACGCCACCGTTTCGGTCAAATGCCTGCGTTTCGCGGACGGTTCGGTGGATTACTTCTTGGCGCTATTGCAAGACGTCACCGAGCGCAGACAGGTAACGCGCCGCCGCGGTGCCTATTTTGCCATCGCTCAAATCCTCGCCGAGTCTCCGTCACTGAACGAAGCGACGCCGAGAATTCTCCAGACCGTTTGTGAAAGATTGGGCTGGGAAATCGGTGATCTGTGGGTAGCGGACTCGGACGCGGATGGGCTACGGTGCGTGAATGTCTGGCATGATCCGTCCGGCATCGTGGATAATTTCGAATCTGCGAGCGACGAGCGCACGATCGCGCCGGGAGTCGGTTTGCCGGGGCGGGTGTGGACAAGCTCAAAGGCCGCCTGGATTGCCGATATTACACGGGATGACAATTTCCCGCGCGCGTCTTTTGCCGTTAAAGCAGGACTCCACGCCGGTTTCGCGTTCCCGATCCTCTTTCGCGGCAAGTTGCTCGGTGTGATGGAGTTCTTCAGCCGCGAGATCCGTCAACGGGATCATGCTCTCCTGGCAATGTTCGAGAGTATCGGCAGCCAGATCGGGCAGTTCATGGAGCGCAAGCGCGCCGAGGAAGCTTTGCGCGAAGGCGACCGCCGGAAGGATGAATTTCTGGCCATGCTGGGCCACGAGTTGCGTAATCCGCTGGGTGTCATCAGTACCGTCGTGCAGTTGCTGAATATAAAGGAAGCCCCTGACGCGGAGGTGCAGGACCTTCGGAATACAATCAAGCTGGAGGTATCGCAGTTGGGCCGGTTGCTCGACGATCTCTTGGATATCTCGCGCATAGGGCGGGGACTGATCCGATTAAAAAAGGAGCCGTGTGATTTGGCTATGATCGTGCGCCAGGTAGCTGAGGGGCGCCGTTCAATTCTGGAGAAAAATGGTGTGGATCTGTCGGTTCAATTGCCACCGCGACCGGTGTGGGTCATGGGCGACCGTACGCGACTGGCACAGATCGTCGGAAACCTACTGGACAACGCCAATAAATTTACCGATGCGGGGGGGCAAGTCACTGTGCGTTTGGCCGAAGAGGCGACTGCCGGAGGCGCCGTTCTAGCGGTCCGGGACAGCGGCATCGGCATGGACCCGGAGATGCTAAAGCGAGTCTTTGAGCCATTCACTCAAGCTGAACGCACCATCGACCGCAGCCGGGGTGGGTTGGGTTTAGGTCTGGCTCTGGTCAAAGGTCTGGTTGATCTCCATGGCGGTAAAGTTTGGGCATCGAGCGGCGGGGCCGGATGCGGGTCGGAGTTCACGCTCCGACTTTCTCTTGCACACGAACCCCGGCCGGCGACCAGGCCGATCGAGCCCGCCGTTGGCGTCGCTGAGCGGCGAC
>DASTOD010000039.1:0-2013 GCA_035762645.1 Binatia bacterium
GTAGGGGCTTCGTTTGGCACACATTCGGGCGGAGGTGCAGTCGACCTCTCGGTCCTGCGCGAGGGGACTTATACAGTTCTATGGGAGGCTGTGGAACCGCTGCTGCGCGCATTGCGAGTCGCGGGCTTTGCGGCCTGGCTCCGGGAGTATGGCGAGCTGCACGCCGATTCTCCCATCCATATCCACGCCATCGCGATCGGCGATCAGGAACTCTCCCCAGCCGCAGAGGAACAACTGACGGGCGAGGCAGGTTACTTTCGTGGGTATAGTGGTCTGCCAGTAGACATGTATGGCCCTCCAGCGCCTGACCGTTACGGCGGTCCTATCATCTGCCAGTGGATGATCGATCTCGGTTACCAAGATTTGCGCTAAATTTCATTCGTTGCGAGGAGGAGACACTATCAGACCAGTTGCCGATGCGCGATTGACGGCTACTCTGTTATTCGAAACTCCACCGTTTTGACGGGAGTCCCGCCTGAAAATTGGAGATATTCAAACGTGGCCGTTCCAGGCAACACGAAGGCAAGCCAGCCCCCTTAATTTCATGTTCGGGTTGAGGATGCGCGTCATGCCGAGGTAGATGCGTTCAGCCGAGTTTGCATCATCTCTTTAATGTCCGATATTTGACCCGATGCGGAGTCAGATCCTTCCCATACTTCTCTTTCATCATCGCTTCGTAATCGGACCAATTCCCTAAATACATCTTCGCAACGGAATCGCCTTCGAAGGCGATGATGTGCGTACAGATGCGGTCGAGGAACCAGCGGTCATGACTCACGACAATGGCCGTCCCGGCGAACTCTTCCAGAGCTTCCTCCAGCGCGCGCAGGGTGTTGACGTCCAGATCGTTCGTGGGCTCATCGAGCAGAAGCACGTTCGCGCCTTCGGTGAGGGTCTTCGCCAGGTGGACGCGGTTGCGTTCGCCGCCGGAGAGTACACCGACCTTCTTTTGCTGGTCCGCGCCGAGGAAGTTGAACGAGGCGCAATAGGCGCGCGCATTGATTTTCCGGTTACCCAGTTCGAGAGTATCCGCGCCCTGCGAGATCTCTTCGTAAACAGTTTTGTCCGGATCGAGCGTGCGTGACTGGTCAGCGTAAGCTAACTTTACGGTCTCGCCAATTTTGATTGAGCCGCTGTCGGGTTCTTCCTCGCCGACGATCATGCGCAGCAGCGTCGTTTTGCCCGCCCCGTTGGGACCAATGATCCCCACGATGAAGCCCGGAGGAACCGTGGCAGAAAAATTATCCAGGATGAGGCGGTCGTCGAACGATTTGGTTATGTCCTCAAACTCGAAGACCACATCTCCGAGCCGCGGGCCAGGCGGGATGTAGATCTCCAGGTCCTCGCGTCGCTTTTCGGCTTCCTGGTTCAACAGCTTTTCATACGAATTGAGGCGCGCCTGTCCCTTGGACTGGCGGGCTTTGGGCGACATGCGGATCCATTCCAGCTCGCGCTCGAGGGTCTTCTGTCGCTTCGATTCGGATTTCTCTTCGAGGCGGAGGCGCTCCTGTTTTTGCTCGAGCCACGAGGAGTAATTGCCTTTCCAAGGGATGCCGTAGCCGCGGTCGAGCTCGAGGATCCAGCCGGCGACGTTGTCGAGGAAGTAGCGGTCATGGGTCACGGCGATCACCGTCCCTTTGTACTCGCGCAGGTGATGCTCCAGCCACGCTACGGACTCGGCGTCGAGGTGGTTGGTGGGCTCGTCGAGCAGGAGGATTTCGGGCTCGGTGAGCAGCAGGCGGGTCAGCGCGACGCGGCGTTTCTCCCCGCCCGAGAGCACATTGACCGGCATATCTGGCGGCGGACAGCGCAAAGCGTCCATCGCCAGCTCGAGGCGGCTGTCCAGGTTCCAGGCGTCGTGCCTATCAAGCTCCTCCTGTAGTCTGGCTTGCTCGGCGACGAGCGCGTCGAAGTCGGCGTCGGGTTCGGCGAATTTGGCGTTGACGGCATCGTAGCGGGCGAGCATTTCGACGATGGGCTGGACCGCCTCTCTCACAACCTCGATGACTGTTT
>DASTOD010000040.1:0-2366 GCA_035762645.1 Binatia bacterium
ATAGAAGGACAGAACATCGCTATCGAGTACCGGTATGGGCAGGGGAAGCAAGATCGGCTTCCTGAGCTTGCGACAGAGCTGGTAGCCCTCAAGGTTGACATCATAGTGGCAGCAGGACCGAACAGGACGATACAGGCGGTCAAGAATGCGACGCAGACGATTCCGATCATTATGGCGGGCTTAGGGTCCGATCCTGTCGCGGCAGGCTTTGTTGAAAGCCTTGCCCGTCCCGGCGGCAACGTCACTGGCCTCACAAACCTTAGCATAGAACTAAGCGGCAAGCGGCTGGAACTGCTCAAAGAAGCCGTCCCCAAACTTACCCGTGTCGCAGTTCTCTACGACTCAGCCACTGCGTCCAGCGTAATTGACGTGAAAGAGATTCTCCCAGCCACGGCACGCGCGCTGCGGGTGACGGCCTTGGGAGATACGAACTGCAAGTGATTTCGAGAAGGTATTCGCTACAATGGACAAGCAGCGCCCGGATGGACTCGTTGTACTTCCCGGCGGGGGGCTAATGCGTCCTAACGAAAAACGGATCATCGCCTTGGCCTTAAAGAGCCGCTTGCCGTCGATGTACAGCAACAAACGAGCTGTAGACACCGGCGGGCTCATGTACTACGGGGCGGACCTCGCGGACAGTTACCGGCGCGTCGCATATTACATCGACAAAATTTTAAATGGCGCCAAGCCCGCGGATTTGCCTGTCGAACAGCCGACGAAGTTTGAGCTGATCATAAATCTGAAGACCGCGAAGCAGATCGGCGTCACGGTGCCACCTGAGGTGTTGGCGCGAGCGACCAAGTTGATCAACTGACCCTTTCAAGCCTAACCGAAAGCCCCGGATTGAACTGATTTCTCCGACGAACCAATCGCGCTCTGAACCTAACTGACCGCGATCGTTAATTTTGATGAAAAATATTATGTCTTGACAGACCCTCCTCATGTGCTAGTTGTCAGTTCGACAAGCCTCCCCCATCATCGAAACGGCTTCTAGAATGATCTGAGGCCAAACGACGGGACGCGACCCGTTCCAAAGGGAGGGGAATGCATAGAAGAGTTTAAGGCCAGCCGCTCTGGCAACTCAGGCCTGGGTGTGCTGGCCTCTGTATTTCCTAATCCGTTGTAGGACGGTGCTCTGAGGAGCGGAGCCCAAAGCAATCGGGTGCAAGAATAAAAAGGAGGTCATATGAAAAGCAAGTTCGCGTTGGTGGCTTCTGTGGTCGTCCTCGTGCTAAGGGGGGTTCCCTCTCTAGCTCAGGAAGACAAGCTCCGCAAGGTTAGCTTTCCGACTTCCTGCGATGCCAGGGTGCAGGCCCAGTTCGAGCGCGGCATGGCGATGGTGCATTCCTACTCGTTTACCGAAGCGGGGAAGGTGTTCGACGCCGTGGCGAGGCAGGATCCCAATTGCGTCATGGCTTACTGGGGCTACGCCGTCAGTTTGCTCGGCGATTCACTGTCCGGTCCGCCGTCGCCCAAAAACGCGCAGATGGCCCGGTATGCGCTTGAGAAGGCCCGTGCGCTGGGCGCGAAAACGCAGCGCGAGAGCGACTGGATAGAGGCATTGAGTGCCTATTACCGTGGCCACGACAAAGTTTCGGTGGAGGATCGGTTACTGGCTTTCACGAAGGCGATGGAGCAGATGACCCAGCGCTACCCCGACGATTTTGAGGCCTGGGCGTTCTACGCGCTAATGCTTCAGGCATCCGCGCCAAAGACCGACCTGAGCTATGCCAACCAGCTCAAGGCGGCAGCGATTCTGGAAAAACTGTTCCAGCAGAACCCGCAGCATCCGGGAGTAGAGCGCTATCTTCTCCGTGCTTACGACTATCCGCATTGGCGGGTGGACTCCCTAGCATTGGGGTGCGTGCTCGCGTCTATCCCGTGCCGAATTTGGTGAGATTCGTCTTGAGTATGTTGAAAATGCGCGGTAGTCCGGCTACGGCGCGCCAGTTTTTCGCGGGCCTATGTCTACAAATCAGTAGGTCCCGTATTCATTTCGGTCTCCTAATCGGCCACGAGGCCTCACTTGCGAAGCCGTTGGAGCGGAGCTTTTTCAGATAGAAGGGCCTGCAACGTCGCCGCTCCACCGCAATGCGCGCCAGGATTGAACTGATTTCTCCAACGACCCAATCCCGCGAGATTTGTCTGACGCGTCGATGGACTAAACCGCTTCGCGGTGGTGGCGAGAGGCCGGTTCCATCGGTGCGCTTTCGATAATTTTTCCTCTGTTACTTTCTCATCGATTCTTTTCTTTGACGCTCTCCCTGAGCGCAGTGATAGCCTCCGTGAATCAAATTCATTCAAGGAGGCATTTATGGGAATCTTACGTGACCGAATGATTGAGGAGATGAAGCTGCGGAACTTCT
>DASTOD010000041.1:0-7477 GCA_035762645.1 Binatia bacterium
CACGTCCTCGATCAAGACTTTTACGCCGGCTTTCGGATTGTCCCGCAGCCACTCCAGGGCTTTTACGTGCGCTTTGAGGTAGCGCATGACTTTGTCGCGTTGCGTGTTTAAAACGCGGGCCATCGCATAGTAGCCAAGATAAGGCCAGTCGGTGATGATATCGTTGAGATCAGCCAGCATTCGGTAGCCCTCGTTCGTTGCGATCAGGGTGACGGGAAACCACATTATCGTTCCGTCGACACTGCCGCTTTTCAGGGCGGCGTAACGCGCCGGCGTCGAGCCGATCTGCAGAATGGTCACGTCTTTCGAGGGGTCGAGTCCTAACTTGGCGATCGCATGTCGGGTCAGGAAGTCGGACTGCGCGCCAAATCGGCTGACGGCCAGTTTCTTACCTTTCAACTCCTTCGGCGTTTTGATTGCCGGATTAACGTAGAGTTTAAAAGGCATAAAGTTGGATATGCCAAAGAAAAAGCGCGCGTCCTCTCCAGCCAGCCGGATGGTAAAGACCTCAGTGCCGGAGCCGAGGGCGATATCGATCTCGCCGGCGAGCGCCGCCTGTGAGTTGATTGTCCCGCTGGTAAAGACAATCGGCTCGACAAACAAATTTTCAGCTTTGAAAAAGCCGTGCCGCTTGGCGACCCACACCGGAAGGGTGGTGGGCGCCAGTGAAGTTAAACCGATACGCATTCTTTCTTGTGCCGGAACCGGCCGAATTGTGAACCAAAGGGTCACAAGACAGATGAGGGAGACCAACGTTATCTTCATGATCGACATGGCAGACCTCCTTTTAAGATAAGTAAGGCTTTCAAACAGCCCTTCGCTTAAGTCAAGCATGGGCTTCCGTTTCGTTTTCGAAAACCGGGCCTTAAGTTTATCGCGGGCGAAGCCGGTCGCCGACCCGCGAGTAACTGAGGTCCGCCGGTCAGGTTAACTCTGCCGCAGCTTCCAAATCGATAAACCAGATCAGTCTGCCGTCGACGGGCTTGACCTTGCCGGCTGGGAGCGAGGCGGCCTTTGCTTTAAGGACCTCCCTCACGATCGGTGCTTTGTTTTTGCCGGCGACAAGAAAAATCACTACCGCACCCGCATTCAACACGGAAAACGTCAAAGTCAGACGATGGCTCTTCAATTTAGTCACATAACAGGCGGTGACCAGCCGTTTCGTCTGTTTGAGGGCCTCGCTTCCTGGAAACAGGGAAGCCGTATGTCCATCTTCGCCGAGCCCGAGTAAAATCAAATCGAACCGCGGCAGAGCGCCTGAAGAAAGCCGAAAGAATCTCTTTAGCTCGGCTTCATATTCGGCGGCTGCTATGTCCGGCTCTTTCTCACCGGCCATGCGATGGACGTTTTCCGCCGGGATCGCGATCTTCGAAAGCAAAACTTCCCGGACCATTCGGTAATTGCTTTCCGTATGATCCGGCGGCACGCACCGCTCGTCGCCCCAGAAGAGATGAATCCGAGTCCACGGGATGCGGTCTCTATATCGCGAGCTGGAAAGGAGCGCGTAAAAACTCTTCGGGGTCGAGCCGCCGGAAAGCGCTACGCTGACTCGGCCGGTGGCGCCTTCGGCTTGGCCAGCGAGAACGACAAAAATTTCCGCTGCCCGCTCTGCAAGGTTCGCGACATCGCGGCAGATGATCACCTCTGGATCAGCCATTAGAGCAGAAAAGGCCGTAATAAGCCGCGCCCTGCAGCGCCGTTTGTTCGTTCAACACAACCCGCACCGGAATCGACGAAACGAAATCGGTATAGCGTCCCTTGTCAACGAAGGCGCGCATGAAGGTCCCATCTTTCAGTTTCTCGAGTATCTTCGGCGCAATGCCGCCGCCGATGTATACGCCGCCCAGCGCCTTGGCCCTGAGCGCGAGATTGCCCGCTTCAGCTCCATATACCGAAACAAAGATATTCAACGCTTCGACAGAGATTCCGCTTTGGGCAGACAAAGCTGTTTGCGTGATCGCCACGGTTGGATCTTCCGCAGCGGCGATTTTTTCTTTGAGCCAGGGGGGTTCTTCGTATCGACCGGTGTCCTTTAGAAAACTATAGATGTTCAAAAGCCCGGGGCCGGAGACGACGCGCTCGTAACTCACATGGCCGAAGCGATCGATCAAATAGCGCAACAGACCGATCTCTATTTCGTTTCTCGGGGCAAAGTCGGCGTGGCCCCCCTCCGAAGCCACCGGGTGGTAGTCTCGCCCATCATCGTACAAGAGCGCTTCTCCCAGTCCGGTTCCGGCGGCAATAAGCGCTTTATTGGCGGGGCGCCCTGCCGCGGCGCCTTCGTTGAGACTAACCAGTTCCTGCGGCTCCAGTGTAGAGATGCCATAAGCCGCGGCTTCAAGGTCGTTGAGCAACGAGACTGAGGGGATGTTTAACACGCCGGCGAGCCTTTTAGCGCCCAGCACCCACGGCAAATTGGGCGTCTCGACCTGACCCTCAACCACCGGACCGGCGACGCCGAAGCAGGCGCCATCGATTTTCCGCTCGCGCTTCGTCAGAAATTCTTCGAGGACGGGTTCCAATCCGGCATAGTGCCGGCTCGGGAAAATATCCTTCGTCTCGGCAAACAGTTTACCGTCCCGGATGGTATAGATGGCTAAATGGGTTTTGGTTCCGCCGATATCGCCCGCGAGAATGGATCTGTTTTCAGCCTTTTCAGCCACAGCAAACGTTCCTACCAATTCAGGCAATAGGCATTAGGCATTAGGCAACAGGCATGAGAAGGAAATCATTTCACTATTGCCTATTGCCTCGTGCCTACTGCCCTGTTCAGGGCCTACGCCAGCGCCGGCCGTCACGTTGGATCAAATCATCCGCTTCCTTGGGGCCCCAAGTTCCGGCTTCATAGTTCGGAAAATGGGGCGGCTTCGTTCTGCTCCAGGTTTTGATGATCGGATCAACGAGAGACCAGGCGAGCTCGACCCAATCGTGCCGCGTGAACAGCGTCGAATCTCCTTCGATGCAATCCTCCAGCAAAGTTTCGTAAGCCTCAGGGGGACTGCCGCCGAATGCCTGTTTGTACTTGAAATCCAGGCTTAGAGGGTTTACGCAGATTTCCGGGCCGGGCGGCTTGACTTCGAATGTCAACGAAATCCCTTCGTCCGGCTGGATGCGCATGACCAGCACGTTGGGACTGACGTCATCGACGGCGGCGCATGCTCTGAACATGAGCATCGGCGGTCGCTTGAATTGGATGGCGAGTTCGGTCACGCGCTTCGCCAGCCGCTTTCCCGACCGCAAATAGAAAGGCACGCTTTCCCAACGCCAGTTGTCCACCAGAAGCTTGATCGCGGCATACGTTTCAGCCGTTGAATCTCTGGCGACGCCCGGCTCCTCCCGATAAGCGGGAACCTCTTTGCCGTCAATCTTGCCGCGGCCGTATTGTCCGCGAACGGCGCTTTTTAGCACTTCATCGGCAGTCATCGGCCGGACAGCGCGCAGCAATTTTATTTTTTCGTCGCGCACCGCATCCGCCGAAAAGCCCACCGGCGGCTCCATCGCCGTGAGGCAAAGCAACTGCAGTAAATGATTTTGAACCATGTCGCGCACCACGCCCGCCCGGTCGTAATACCCACCGCGGTTCTCGACGCCGACAGTCTCCGCCGCCGTTATCTGAACGTGGTCCACATAGCGCCGGTTCCAGATAGGCTCGAAGACGGCATTCGCAAAACGAAAGACCATGATGTTTTGGACCGTCTCTTTGCCAAGGTAATGATCGATCCGATAAACCTGCTTTTCATCCAGCACCTCGTGCACCCGGCGATTTAGCTCGCGGGCCGTCTCCAGATCCGTGCCGAAAGGCTTCTCGAAGACCACTCGGGTCCGCGGTTCCCCATCTACCTCCTTGGTCGCCAGGCCTACCGCTGAGATGTGCTGAATGACAGGGGCATAGAGATCCGGGGGGATCGACAGGTATAGAACCCGAACCGGCAGAACCCGGCTGCCGCGGTCGAATTGGTCGACGAATTGCCGGAGATGCTGATATCCGTTGGCTTCGTTGTAGTCGCCCGATACGAAAAAGAGCGTGGCAGCGAACTGTTCCCAGACCGACTCTTCCAGGCCCATTCTGGAAAACTCGCGCACCGCGTCGCGCATCTTCTCGCGAAAGACCTCATGGTTCATTTCGCTCCGGGCGTAGCCGACGACGGCAAATCGCTCGGGCAACCGTTTTTGCAGCGCGAGGTTGTAGAGAGCGGGGATCAGCTTTCGTTTGGTGAGATCTCCGGAAGCGCCGAAGATGACGACCACGGCCGCGTGTGGCCGTTTGACTTGACTTAGGCCCGTCGCCGCATAGGCGTGGGGATCGCCATACATAAGCGGCTACTCCTTTTTCACCGCGTGACCGCCAAACTCATTGCGCAGCGCCGCGATGACTTTGGCTGAAAACGAATCCTCTTGACGCGAGGCGAAGCGGGCAAAGAGAGAAAGGGTAAGCACCGCCGCCGGAACGTCCCTTTCGACGGCTTCCAAGACCGTCCAGCGGCCTTCGCCGGAATCCTCCACGTAACCGCGAATGGAAGATAGCCGCGGATCCTTTTCGAAAGCGCTTTCGGCCAGCTCGAGCAACCAGGAACGAACCACGCTTCCTTGATTCCATAGATGGGCGATCTTCCTCAGATCGAGATCGAACCGCGAGGCCTCCAGCAGCTCAAAGCCCTCGCCGTAGGCTTGCAGCATCCCGTACTCGATTCCATTGTGAATCATTTTGACAAAATGCCCCGCGCCGGCGGGACCCACGTGGGCAAAACCATCTTTCGGGGCCAACGTTTTGAATATGGGTTCGAGCCTTTCGACGATCTCCTTTTCGCCGCCTATCATCAGGCAGTAGCCGACTTCCAAACCCCAGATGCCGCCGCTGGTTCCGGCGTCGACAAAATGGATCCTTTGGGCTTTGAGTTTGTCGGCGCGCCGGATCGAATCTTTGTAATAGGAGTTGCCGCCGTCGATAATGATGTCGCCTTGAGCGAGATTGGGAAGCAGTTGCTCGATGGTCTCATCGACTGGAGCGCCGGATGGAACCATGAGCCAGACGACGCGCGGAAGCGCTAGCTGTCTGACAAAGTCTGCCAACGAATGCGCGCCGATCGCACCTTTGTCGACCACCCGTTGGATGGCTTCGGCGCTGCGGTCATAAGTGATCACCGAATGGCCACCGCGCACCAGACGCTCGGTCATGTTCGCGCCCATCCGGCCCAGACCGATCATGCCCATCTCCATCGCCGTGTCTCCTTCTTCTGTGAAGTCAAAGCGCCGCCACGTTAAGGCCCCTCACCCTAACCCTCTCCCCGCGGATCTCTTACCTCCTCTCCCTCTGGGAGAGGATTGAGGTGAGGGACTAACACTACCCCCGCACTGCCTCGGCTAAACGCGCCAATCCGGCTTGCGTGTCGCTCCCTACATTGACTCTCAGCGCCCGGCGCCGTCGCTGTTTGAGCGCGATAAAATCTCCCACTGCCTGGGCCTGAATCAGGGCGCCGAAGGTGTAGTCGGTCTCCGGCACCGGTAGATCATCCGCCGGTTGATCGACGATTTGGAGGACAAGCACCGTATTCGGACCGCCCTTGTGAAGCTGTCCCGTTGAGTGAAGGAAGCGCGGCCCGTACCCCAAAGTCGCCGCCACACCCAACCGGTCTCGAAGCGAATCACAAATGCTCTGCAACGCCGCGCCGTGTTCTGGAGTGGGATTGAGATAGGCCTGCAGAGCCGCGTAGTCACGCGCCTTGGCCTTGCTCATCCAGGAAGAAACCGCTTGCCGCAATGCTTCAGGATCCGACGCGGAAACTTCTTCTTTTAGCTTCGCTCCTTTTTTCTTCCCAGTAGACGCTTCGCTCATGGCTTTCTTCGCCAAATCCTTGGCCAACTGAACGTCGGGTTGATTGAACGGATGAATGCCAAGCACAGCTCCGGCGGCGGCGACCGCGACTTCCCAACGGAAAAACTCCTGGCCAAGGTCCGCTGTTTCAGTCAGGTCGATCCGAATCGCCGGGTGACCGTTGGCTTGCAAGGCTGCGATCTGCCGATCAAGTTCATAGTTCTCGTCGCCTTCCGACCTCAGGTAAACAAAAATACGGTCCGCGCTGTATTTTTCCGGCGCGCCGAGTTTCTCGGTGGCCACCGGGACAATTCCCTTGCGGTCTTTGCCGGTGCTCTCGGCAATCAATTGCTCCACCCATAGGGGAAATGCGGCGAGGGACGGCGAACAGATGAACGTCACTTTGTCCCGTTTCGCTAACGCCAGCTCTCCCAATGCGGCGCCAAGAACCAAGCCGGGATTAGCGCCTTCCTGAACGCTCGGGCCACAGGCTTGGCTCATCCGGCGGGAGCGATTTAAGACGCCAGCGACATCGACGCCGATGAGCGCCGCGGGCACCAAGCCGAAAACCGTCAGAGCCGAGTAGCGGCCGCCGATGTCTTGTGGCGCGTTGAATAGGGCACGGAATCTTCGCTCGCTTGCCAATTGCTCCAGCGGGGTCCCCGGATCGGTGATCGCCACGAAGTGATCGCCGGGTTCTGACTTCAATTGCTTCAACCGGTCCCAGAAATAATAGAAGAAGGAATTCGTTTCAGTGGTTGTGCCGGACTTGCTCGAGACCAGGAAAAGAGTGTGCGCTAAATCGATCTTGGCTGCCACCGACTTGACCGCCGCCGGATGGGTGCTGTCCAGGACGATCAATGCGGGATAGCCGCGCGCATTGCCGAACGTCTGCTGGAAGACTTCGGGCGCAAGGCTCGACCCGCCCATCCCGAGGAGAACCACATGGCGAATGCCATCGGCTTTGGCTTTGTCGGCGAAGGCGCGAAGGGTATCAACTTGCGTTTGCATCGTCTCCGGCAGTTCGAGCCAACCCAATCGGTCCGTAAGCTCGGGAACCGGCTCAGGAGACCAAAGCGTATAATCCTTTTGCCAGAGCCTGCTGCCGAATTGTTGCGCTTGCCAATCTTGCAGACGACGGTTGACGCGTCTCTGGAGCTTGCCCAGGTGTAGCTCCTGGTGGTTCAAATCGCCCCCAACGATCGCGGCGCGCTTTTTTTCCAGCGTCGCCATCAGCTGATCGAACGAGGCCGCGAATGCGGCAACGCCGTCTTCCTGGAGTTTCTCCGCTATCGTATCGAGATCGATGCCCACGCCCTTGAGCCGCGCCAGGGCAGCCGCCGCCTGATCGAGATTGTCCCGCACGGTTTCGCCGGACACCCGGCCATGATCCCTAAACGCGTTGAGCGTCTCGAGCGGCAATGTATTGACCGTATCGGCGCCGATGAGATTCTCGACATAGAGGATATCGGAATAGGCCGGATTCTTGGTGCCGGTGCTCGCCCAAAGCGGTCGCTGCACCCGAGCGCCGCGCTGGCGCAGGGCCACGAAGCCCTCGCCGTGAAAGATCTCGCGGAAGCGTTGGTAAACAATCTTGGAATTGGCGATGGCGATCTTGCCGAGGAGAGCCCGCGCCTCGGGCGTCCCGAGACTCTCGAGCGCCCG
>DASTOD010000042.1:0-9256 GCA_035762645.1 Binatia bacterium
AGGTCACTACGAACCAGATAATAAGCAGGATGGTAGTGAGGGTTATGTTGTATCGCCAATAAGCCTCTTTCTGCGCATCAGTGAGGTCGGCCATAAGCATCCTCCTAAGTATGGGTTCGGCATTTTGGAGTTAAAAATCCCATCTCATCTTCCGTGTAGAACTTTATGGCCCCGCGAGTAAAACCAGCTTCCGGCGCCTTCGAAACGGCGGACAATCCGGCAGCGGCTCTGACTATCGGCTCGCCCCAGGACTGGTTTCTCGCCACGGTGGCGGCGGTACGGTTGGTCGTCTAACAAAAAGACTGGCGTGGTGTCAAGGGACTCTTTATCGGCCACCGCCGCGGCCAAATTAGGGAGTACCACGGGTTAAACGAACGATGACCCGGAACTCTAGCGCGTTATCGGGAGGTTATAATCCTCGCCAGGGAGGAAATCGGTAGGTGGATCTCCAATGCTCCGATCTATTCAAGTGTAAATAAATCTTGAGCCTGGCCGACGCCCCGAAGCGCGTAACGTCCTACCGACACGAGACGGTTTCTCGCTTCGCCGAGCGCTGCGACGAAGGCCGAAGAGACGAGCAGGGGCTGCTCCACCGAGCGACACAGGGCGGCGATGCGGCTCACTTCATTAACTGCCGGACCGACCACTGTGAAATCGAGCCGGTCCTTGCTGCCAATGTTGCCATAGAAAACATCACCGATGTGAAGACCGAGATACATGTCGGTCGTAGGAAGACTCTTGGTAACGCGGCGCTGGTTCACCAAGGCGATGCCTCGGCGAGCCCCGATGGCGGCGGCGAGCGCCGCATCGCAGGCACGGCCGCGATCCTCCGCCGTAAAGATGGCGAGCAGGCCGTCTCCCATCAACTTCAGAACGTCTCCGCCTTGCTCATGAATGGCAGAGATGATGGCGTCGGCGTACTCGTTGAGCAGCGGAATAATATCTCCGGGACTCGCCGTATCGCTGATTCGGGTGTAGCCGCGGAGATCGCTGAACCACAGGACGGCTTCGATCCGCTCGGCAACGCCGCGCGCGATGCGGCCTTGCAGAACTCGCCGGCCCGGGTCACGCCCCAGGTAGGTCTCGACCAACGTCCCGGCGATGCGCGCCAAGGATGCGGATTTAACCGCGAGCGCAAGAAAGGGCGTCAGCCGGCATAGATCGGCGATATCGTGATGGTCGAAACCTTGGAGCGCGTCGGTCGCCCAGGAAGAGTAGACGCAGTCCATGCGGCCGATGATCTCCTCGCCGGTGAACCGGTTGGCAATCGCCAGGTAATCGGTCATCCCGTCGGCGCGCAGCTCGGGGAAGATGGAGAATTCGGGTTCCGAGTCCGCGGTCAAGCGCCGCCGGAGAAACGGCTCACCCGACTCCTCGAGCCGGTAGAAGGGGCTGCGTTGCCATCGGCTCAAATCGTCGTCGCTGCGGCCGTACTCGCTGAGGATCGTTTCCTTCTGCGCGCGCGTCCAGCGGAAGGCACGGCCTTCGTAAATCGGGTGAAGCGTGTCGATGAGCACGAGCGCGCGCGCGAGGGGCAGACCGCGAGCCACTTCGCGCTCACAAAAACCGGCAACGATTGCGGATTCGCTCTGACCTGCCAATCCGGCTTCGGTGATCCAGGCGGCGAGCTCGATAAATTGGTCATCGTCCATGCTGCCGTCTCTATACCATGAGCTCGCGGAGCAGTTCTAGGAACCGGCAGCGGAGGGTATCTTACCAGTCTTCTTTTTCGAATCGCATGCCGGCGGTTTCCGCGGCATACTTGATATCTTCCATCGACCATGGATTGCCGCAGGTAATAACCACTGTGGTGGTTGGATCCATTCGGTCGCGCAGAGTTTCCCTGGTCAGATGCTTGGGTAATGCCGGCTTGACAGTTTTCTCTAGAACGGCTTTCGCCTTTGCAACGTCTCCGCCGTTTGCCACGGTCTGCTGCAAGTCCTGTTCTTCTTTGAGAGGCATCTCCAACAGATAGCGCAGCATGTTATTGGCACGTCCGCGGCCGAGTTTCGGATCGTTCCAGTCCCGTTGGCTCGGGCGGCTCACCGACGGAACGTAGAGGAAATCAAAGCGCCGCGCCGCCTCGAGGTCCAGCAAGTCTTGGTAATAATCCAGCTCTTCGTAGGTCCGGTTGGTGTGGAGCAGCGTGTACTTGACGGAATTGCTCTTGCCTGACTTCGCCTCGAAGTCCAGCTGCTTCACCATCGAGATAAACGGCGCCAAGCCGGTTCCCGTCCCGACCAAAATCACGTTCTTAAAGTCGGCAGCCCGTTTGTCTAAGGTAAAGTCTCCCGCGATCTTTTCGTAATAGACCATCTTATTGTCTGCGTCGGGACTCATCCGGAACATCGACTCGGTAAGCCTTCCCTTCACGCCCTTTTCATCGATCTCCAGAATAACGTAAAACTCCAGGTAGCCTTTTTCCTCGGTCTCAAACGGCGCCGAGGCGATCGAATAGGAGTGCGTAACCGCTCCGCGCTTGGGATTCCCCTGCGGATCGAGAACAGTCACGTATTCTACTTTGCGTCCATCTCCGACAACTTTCTTCGTCAGCCTGCAATCACCGCGCTGCAGGGCCATGTACTGACCGGCCTTATAGGCGGGAAACTTGCTGCCGCGCTCCGGCACGAGGCGGAAAACGGCCAGTATATCGGAAGAATATCGCCAGTAATTTACGTTGCCGACCTTCTTTTCAGCCATACCCCCTACCCTTGTCTAAGTGTTAACCGGACCGAAAGACGAACTGTTGTTGTCGATGCTCCCGACTACAGCAAGCAATCAGAGTGCAGAAGTTCAATTCTTATTTGGAGACCGGCCGGTCTTTGAGACCCTAAAACCTAGCCGGAACACGCGGCAAGATCTACAGAACTCTACTGAAGCTCTCTTTTGCCTTCGTACTCTAACTCGGTACCCCGAGAATCTTTGTGCGTGAAAGAAACCATCTCCCACGAGCCATCTTCGAGCGGGCCTTTGAGGATATAGGAATTTTCATCGCTCCCCAATACGCGGAAGTAGCACGCCTGTTCCCCATACCAGCGATCCACCACCGACGCGACGTCGACGGTGCGCAATCCCAGAAAAAACCGCGACGGGCTCTCATGGCCCTTCGAATCAGAGCGGGACTCGACTTTAATCTTCATGTTCGACTCTTTGACGCTTCATGTTATAAGGCACCCAATATAGCGTAAATATTCAGAAGTTTAAAGGAGCCCCATGAAGAGTATCAAGCATCTGAAGAAAGACATGATCAGCGCCTGCAGAATCCTCTCGCACGAAAAACTCGTGGCGGGTTTCGGCCATGTGAGCGCGCGCATTCCCGAGTCCGATCTTTTTCTGCTAACGCCGAGAATTGGTCTCGCTCTGGTCAAAGAAAGCCAACTCCTCACGATAAATCTCAAAGGGGAGGTCATCGAAGGCAGCCATCCGGCCCCTTCCGAAACTTGGCTCCACACGTCCATTATGAAAGCTAAACCCGAAGTCGAGGCGATCACGCGGATTCACGCGCGGGTCGCAAATATGTTTTCGGTCACTGACAGTAAACTCCAGCCGGTGCACAATCATGGAAGTTTTTTCGTGGGTGGCGTCCCTGTGTTCTATAAACCGGATCTCATCACCACCCAGAGACTAGGCGAGGAGGTCGTGCAAGCTCTCGGCGACGGCCCCGCAGTATTGCTTAGAGGGAATGGCCAGGTTACCGTGGGAAGAACCATTCCTGAAGCGGTCATGATGGCGATTTATCTCGAGGAAGCGGCGGAGATCCTGCACGGCGCTCTACAAATCGGCAAGCCCATCCCGCTGAGCGCCGATGAGTCAGCGCAGAGAAGAATAGAGGCCTTGCCGCCGGTCGATCTCGAACGCGCTTGGAATTTTTTCAAAAGCCGCGTTAAATCGTAGGGGCGGGTTTCAAACCCGCCCCTGCACAACCGGCCAAAAAAAACACGGGACCTCCCGCGGGGAAGTGCCGTGCCGTCGGCAGTTTCGAGTTCCGAGTTCCGGGCTTCGAATTGAACCCGAGACCCGAGACTCGAAACAAGAAATGGCGCCGGCGAGCCTACTTGCCCGCCATTTCAAAATTGACCTTGGCGTCTTCTTTGGCTTTAACCGTGACTTTCTGAGTGGCTTTGCCCAGCTTCTCGTGCCAGACCTCGACGGTGTACGTTCCCGCGGGCACATCCGTCAGCTTGAAGTTGCCGGACTTGTCGGTGACGCTGAAGTATGGATTCGGAGTCGCCACCAACCACCCTTCCATCCAGCCATGAACATCGCACTTCAGTTGGATGGTCTCCGGCTTGTCGATCTTCACCTCCATAGTCTTTTTGAACTTCGGCTGCGCCATATTGAACGGACTGTTGACCTTACTGTAGGAATGGACGTTATGCAGGATCCCATCCGGGTTTACAATTGCCACCGTGGAGCCGGCGGGAAACGCTAGGACATGGGGTTGATATTCACATCCCTTCTGATCCAACGTGACCTTTTTAGCTTCCACTTTCTTGCCTTTGGATATGTCCGTGATGGTGACGACGGCATTTACGAGATTGCCGTTTGCCACAATCAGGGACTGATCTGTCTTCGGGGTCTTGCCACATACCTCTTGATCTTTCGATACTTCGAGCTTCTTTGGCGCTGGAGCGGTACCTTTGAACTTCACGGCCCCCGAGATGCTGCCACCATCCTTCACGTCTCCCGCTTGATATGCCGCCCATCCGGCCGGCGCAAAAACCAGAACCCCCGCCAGGATGCCTGTCCCAAGTGTTACTGCCTTCATACGTCCTCCTTCGATTTTGCTCGCCCGTATATTCCTATCATATAGACGTTTTATACGACTTCAACGTCATCGGCCCGCCGTTTTTCCCCTGGCGACGGGCGCTCCCGCGTTGCCGGAGGTTTTACCCAACGTCATAATGTAATCCTTGAGCGCCTCTATCTGCCGATCGTCTTTGCCGCCGAGAATATTGTCCGGCCCGCCAGGAAAGAACGAAGGCATTTTGGTCCCCGGTTGAACCTTTTGAGGATCCTGCAGCCATTTGACGATCCACCGGGGATTTAGTCGCTGGCGCGCCAGGTTGAGATCCGGTGCCCAACCTTCGGGGGGGCCTTCGGGTTTTCGGTCGCCTTGTTGGTGGCAGCTCAGGCAATCGAAATATTCCTTGGAAAACAACGCGCGCGCCGCTTCAAGATTTTCCCGTGGGACGTTCTGCTCATCAAAATGGGCAAATGGAATTCCCACTTTCGACAGGCCATTGAAATAAGCAACGAGCAGGTTCGTCTGCTGATCGGACAACCCAAACGTCGGCATTCTAAGGTCCAGCCACGGACGAATGGGGAAGGGCGCCTTCAGGAAACTGAACATCCACGGCGACTGCACCTTCTCTCCCTGGCCGCTGAGAACGGGGGGTGTCAGGGTCGGCCTGTCCTCATAGTATTTTCGGATAAAGCCGCCGCGGTTTTCAATGACGTGGCAGCCGACGCAGTTGTACTGATGCATGAGCCGTCTTCCCTCGACGACCTGCACGACTTGCTGGCCTCGATCGGCCTGGTAGCGTTCTGCGACCTTCCTTTCGCGGAAGCCGGCCAGGACGAGGCGCAGCGCCTGAATGTCCTCGTCCGCCAGGTTGAACTGAGGCATCAACTGTTCGACACGCTCGGTCGCGTAAATGCGCGGGGTTTTGAGCTTGTTGTGCGTCCAGTCATCCCAGGTCTGTCGGATATCGGTTCGATTGCCAAAGAACAGCTCTTCGAGTGTCTTGGAGCCGAAAGTCGTCAGCTCGACGCCGATACGGGACTCCTTTTCCATTCCCTTGATGTCATGACAGCCGAAGCAGCCATACTTCCGGGTGAGCGACTCGCCGCGCTTGATATTGTTGCCATCCGCGAGCTTTTCCTGAATGCCCGGCGCGGCCTCGGGTTTGCCTCCGAGCGTCATCAGATAAGCCGTGATTGCCATCGCCTCGTCGTCCGTGAGACGCAGGCTCGGCATGTTCGTGTCCGGCGCGAAGCCGCGCGGATTCTTCACCCAATGGTAAAGCCACTGCGGCCCGGTTTTGGACGCGATGTCTTTCAAATTGGGCACCAGATCCTTTTGTTTGCCGACGGTGGTAGAGAATTCGCCTTCGGCGAAACCGTGGCAGCCTTTGCAGCCGATCGTCTCGACGAACTTCTTCCCTTTCGCCGCCAGGCCGGCGTCGCCTTCGCGAAAACCGGCCGGCAAAGAATGTTGTTGCCGCCACTGATCGCCTTCTTCCTTCGAGAGCGACCAAATAAAAGCGGCAATGGCGACGGCCTCGTCCGGTTTAAATTCAAAATTCGGCATGCGGGTGCGCGGGCGGAACTTGTGGGGGTTTTCTATCCAACGAACCATCCACCCGGGATCGACTTTGGCGCTGATCTTGCGCAGGCTGGGACCGATCTTCGGAATGTTTTCGTATCCCTGGACGAGATGGCAGCCGGTGCAACCGATTTGCTCGAACATTCTCTGGCCTTCGGCGAAAAGCGGCGCATCCTGCAAGCCCTGCGCGTCCAGGTGGCACGACGTGCAGCTCGATTGCACTTTAGCGCCGCGCAGCAGCGGGAATTCCCAGTAATGCACCTCGCCGTGCGCTTGCTTCACGCTGTTGACGGCCACGCCTTGCCCGTCGTGGCAGGATGTGCAACCGAACTTCTCCGGCGGATGGGCGTTATCGGCCAGCAGCACTTCGCGTCGTGGATGCGTTTTGAAGGGATTCGGCTCATTTTCAAAACCCGGCCGGTTGATCGACAAATGACAGGTCTGGCAGCGATCGACCCGCGCGACCGGTTGATCGAAACGGTTCCGATCAAATTCATCCAAGGACACCTGCTCGATTTTAGGAATCTTGTAAAAAGATACCGGCCCGAGCTTGAGAGTCACGTTCTCCATCACCCGCACCCATTTGTCGCGTTCGGCAGCGACTTTGGAAAGCTCGTCCTCGATGGCCTTCACGCCCGACTGGATTTTCTTGATCTCCTCCTTGATCTGCTCCCGTTTGGCGCGAGCCGCTTCAAGTTGAGGATCGAGCTTCGCCTGTTCTTTATTCAGCTCTTGAATGCGCTGCAGGTACGGTTGCGGGTTCCGCTTTTGTTGGACGGCATGATCGTGCTCGTACCAGGCTTCTTCCAACTCGCTCTTGATGAATTTGACCTCTTGATCGATTTCCCTGAATCGAACGGTCGCCTGATCTTCTTGCCTTTCGAGCGCCGCGAGCCTTTTGCCCAATTCCCCTCGCCTCAGGCTCTCCTGGGCCGCCGCAAACTTTTGATACAGCTCTCGGTAATTAGCGTCCGCCTGGAGCTTCTTGTTTTCCTCCTCGTAGGCGGCCTTGGCCTTGTTGTAATCCAAGTCGTGAAAGCGCCTCTGAATGGCCTTCCAGGGACGGCGCGTAATGTTGTCGTCCCAGAATGCCCAGAGACTAAAGACGACCAGCAGCACGATTCCGATCAAAAATACGCTGCCGTAGGATTTCTTCTCTTCGATTGGGTCGATCCCTCGTTCCGCCATCCCCAATCCTCACGCGACTTTGCGCTCGAGCGCGCGGCCCAAAGAAAAAACCACGAGTCCGATCAGGCTCAACACGATTTCTTCTGCCATGGAAAAATTTTTCATGATACCGACGAAAAGAGCGTAACCGACATCGGCGAGCCCCAAGGCTTGCAAAATCTTGGCAACGTAAAACATCAGATATTAAGCCATGGGGTGACTAGAATGTACTTGACGTTGAACACGAGCCGGAGAAACATCTTGGCCGGGAGCGACAGCATTAGGACAAACAGCAACGCGGTGATCGTGAACCGCACCATCCCCCAGCGTTCGAGGAACTCTCTGCCCTTGACGCGCAGCACCCACCAATAGAAAAGCGCGAACCCGAGCGCGAAATAGGCGCCGATCACGAAAGCGCCGAACGCCGCCGAGGCCCAATAGTGCCTGAAGCCGAAGATATAGGGCAGATCCACGTTCGTTAAGGCAACCACCTTGTGGGGGTCCCAGCGCTGCCAGGGCCAGAACAGGTTCCACCCCGGCCCGCGGAAAAATGTTCCGATGATGATCATCGAGACCCAGAGAACATGGAAGCCGAGAAAAAATGTCAGGATCTCGTACTTTCGGTCCTTGAAGCAGTAATACCCGTTGCCCTTCGGGTTGATATCGATGAACGGAATCACCATCAGGCCGACAATGATAAGGCTGGGAAGGACGACGCCGGCGTGCCAGGGGTCGAAATAGACCAGCATTTCCTGGAGACCTAAGAAGTACCAGGGCGCCTTCGAGGGATTGGGAGTTCGCGTCGGGTTCGCCGGTTCTTCCAGGGGCGCGTCGATAACGAGCGCCCATAGTGTAAGAACCGCCGTGACAAACAGCGCGACCAAAAACTCGCCGCGCACCAGATGCGGCCAGGTATGCACCTTATCGTCTACCGGCAATTTCCGTTCTCGCGTAACCTCTGCCATATTTCTCTATCCCTAGCTTATAGCGTTTGGCTTATGGCGTATGGTCCGATCTACATGCCATAAGCTATTAGCCATATGCGATTTGCGTCGCTCGCCTCGTAGCTGAACCTTTCCTGACTCCAGAGTTTTTCAAGAATCTGTTCGATCTTCGACCCCTAAGCAATCAAAGAGACGGACCGGAGAATCCGTCCCGTCGGATCCGCCAGAAGTGGACGGCCATCAGAATACTGGCGACCAGAGGAATGAAAATGCAATGCAGAATATAGAATCGCAGCAGGGTGTGCGGCCCGATCTCACCACCGCCGAACAGAAAGGCACGGGCGTCATAAATGGGGTTGGCGCCGACGAACTCAGCGAAGGGGCCCTCGTACCCTAACAGCGGCGTCGCGCGCGCCATATTCGAACCGACGGTGACCGCCCAGATGGCGAGTTGGTCCCACGGCAAGAGATAACCGGTAAAACTCAGTAGCAGCGTCAGAACCAGGAGCAATACCCCGACGATCCAATTGAATTCTCGCGGCGGCTTGTAAGAGCCCGTGAGAAAAACGCGAAACATATGGAGCCAAACGAAAACGACCATGGCATGCGCGGACCAGCGGTGCATGTTGCGCATGAGCATGCCGAAGGGCATATCGAATTCCAGATATTTCATGTCGGCATATGCGTATTCGGCGACGGGACGATAATAGAACATCAGATAAATGCCGGTGACGACGGTAACCAGGAACATAAGGAAAGTCAGGCCGCCCATGCACCAGGTGAAGCGCATTCTGACCGCATGACGGCGCACTTTGGC
>DASTOD010000043.1:0-13302 GCA_035762645.1 Binatia bacterium
TTCGTTGGCGAGCGGATCGGTGACCCAAAAAACCTCTTTGATATTTTCAGCGATCTGGCGAAAACGCTCCTCACTCTCACGCAGAGCTAACTCTCGCTCCTTGCGCCGGCTGATGTCCGTGAAAGTAATGACGGCGCCCGCGACCAAGTCGCCCTCGAAGATTGGATTGCAGACATAATCGACAGGCAAAGCCGTGCCGTCGTCTCGCCGGAAAAGCTCGTCGGTCACCTGACGCCTGGCGCCGTCTCGAAGCGAGGCAAAGATCGGAGAGCTCCCATTTGAAAAATCGCTCCCGTCGCCGCGCGTATGGCGCAGGATCTGGTGCATCGGCTTGCCAAGGGCCCCCTTCGGCTCCCAATGAAGCAGGGAAGCGGCCGCGGGATTCATGAAAGTCACTGTCGCCGCGCGATCGATTCCGAAAATGCCCTCGCCGACAGAATCCAAAATCAATTTCGCGTGGGGGACGGCCTTTTCGTTGGACCGCCAAGCAAACAAGGTAGGAATGCCGGCCCATATCCATGGAGTATTTAAAGGCGCGGCAGGGTTGCACACTTTGTCGACTAGGCCGACAAAGTCCTCAGGGAGCGAAAAATAGAGAACCACCAAAAGACAGGAAACCCAAGCCCGATAAAAGCGCTCGAGTTGGATCGAGGTTCGCCGGTTCACGAGTCCTCGTAGTGCTCGCGCTGTTCAATCCACTGCCGCAGCTGGCTTTCCCGCACGCGCCACTGTCCACCGACTTTGAAGGCAGGGAGTGTGCCATTGCGGATCATTCTGTGAAGCGTGCGCGTCGATACGTGTAAAAGCTCCGCGGCTTTGGAAAGGGTAAGTAGGCGAATGCTTTGCAGCTGGTTATCCATAAAACCAAATTCCTCGGCACCAGCCGACGCAATGGCAATGCCATAGGAAAACAAGGTGCAACGGGTCGTTTTAGAAGAAGAAGTTTAGCCGATGGCGCACGCGCGCCAATACAAAAATGGACAACTCAAGACAGGGGGTGACCGTTCCAGGCAACCACGGACGCAACCGGAAATCCGGCCCAAAAACTAGCTCTCGAAATGAACTCTATCCAAAGCGAGCTCACAGGAGAAGCTTGTCGTAGCGGCGCCGTCCCCGAATGTATTCGTTCGGGTCCCGTCCCCAGTCTCGTCTGGATTTCCGGTCGAGGTATTCGGGACTGACGCCCTTCTCGAAGAAGCAGGATGGTTTGTCGTTACTCCGTGAGATTTTAGGCATTAAAAGGAAACGTGAATACCGGTGACGGAAGTCTAATCTGCCCGAGGCGCAACCCGTTATTGCCGGTAGAGAATCTCGCCCGTCCTACGGGTATCGTAACCTCCGAGCGCAGTAACGGCCCCTTTGAAGGCGTCGGAACAAATGACTTCCATCAGCTGCCCGCCCCTTTCGGATTCGAAAAACGAACGGAGGAACAGCAAATCATATTGCTCATGGCCCACCGGGATAAAGTCGAGCCCCAGCGCCCGCGCGGCGGCGCGAACCCCGAGACCGCCATCGGCTAAACCGCTCGCAATCGCGACGCCGACCGCCATGTGGGTAAACTCCTCCCGCTCATACCCGCGAATCGAAGCGGCATCGATACCCAACCTCTTTAGCTCATAGTCGAGCAAAACCCGCGTGCCGGAACCGAGTTGACGATTCACAAATCGCATCTCTTTTCTGGCGAGATCTTTAAGACCGCCGATCCCTTTTGGATTTCCGGCCAAGACCAACAGTCCTTGTTCGCGTTGCGCTAGATGGACCAAGACAAGGGAAATCTTTGGAATCGTCCTTTTGATATCCGGGATGTTGTAGATGCCGGTCTGCGGGTCCAGCAGATGGGTTCCGGTCATGTGAGTCTCGCCGCGCTGCAGCGCCAGCAGACCGCCCAAACTGCCGACATTCGTGGGCGCGATTTTCAACCTCGGATCGCGCAATTTGAGCTGGTCTTCCAGCACGCCGATGGCAAGATCATGACTGCCGGTGCAGAGAATGGTATTTTCGATCTCCGGGGGCGGCCGAAGCAGGCTCACCTCGACCTCTTCGCCTGCGTTCAATCCCTCGACGAGGCTCGGAATGCGCAGCAGCCCGTCGGCATGGACCATCGTCGTGATGACGCCGGCGCCGCGCGCCAGCGGCACGGCAACCAATTTCTCGCCCACCCGCCCCAACGTCACGCGGACAAACTCTTCGAGACCCAGATGAGAAGCAATCTTTTTCGGCACAACGGCGCGAACGGCGGGATAGCCCGGCGCTGCGCAGCCGAGAAACTTCTCGAGAACCGGCCGTAAGATCTGCTGCGCAATGACGATGGCTGACACGGGGTAACCGGGAAATCCGATGACGGGCTTACCCGCAATGTTCCCCAGAACGGCCGGCTTTCCGGGCATGACATCGATGCCATGGGCCAACAGTTCGCCTTCACTCGCCACCACATCGGCCGTCAAGTCGTGTTCACCGGCTGAAGAACCCGCGATAATCGTCGCCACATCGCATTCTTGAGCGGCGCGCCGCAACGCTTGTCCCAGCAACGCGGTATCGTCCCGGACTTTGGGATATTTGATCGGTGTTCCGCCCCACTCACGGACGAAAGCGGCTAATACGGTTGAGTTGAACTCTATGACGGCGCCCGGCCGCGCCTCTTCGCCCGGCTGAATCAGCTCATCGCCCGTGGGAATGATGCCGACTGTCGGTCGCGCCTTGACGGCGACGGAGGTATGGCCGGCGGCGAGCAAAGCACCGAGATCGTAGGGACGAAGACGGTGCGAGCGCGGCAGGAGCAGCTCGGTAGCCACGACATCCTCGCCCACCAGGCGGACATGGTTCCAGGGTCCGACAGATTCGAAGATTTCGACCGTTCGGTCGTCGAGCTGTCGAACCTTTTCAATCATGATGACCGCGTTGGCCCAGCCAGGCAACGAGTTTCCGGTGTCCACATAGGCGAAAGCCGACGGCGCGGCTGGATCGCCTGAGGCCTTGGTAAGTTTTTTGCCAGCGAACTCCGTGGCGCCGAACGTATCCTCCGCGCGGACACAGATGCCGTCCATCGCGGCCGCGTGATAATGGGGCGAAGAGATTTTCGCGAAGACCGGTTCCGCGGTCACGCGGTTGAGCGCGTCCTCGACAGCAACAGCTTCGCTCGAGACCTGTGAGGCCTCAATCTGCGCCAAGAAAATTTCCTGTGCGTCTTTTAAGGCCGTCTTCTTTAAATATCTCTTACGTGCCATGATCATTCAGGTTTCGGGTTTCGAGTCTCGCGTCTCGCGTTCCTCCGATCTCTGCCTTCCAAACTTTGCTCGAAAGACTTCCAGCTCCTGACTTGCCACCTCTGGTCTTCAGACCTCCGACCTCTGACTTCCGACCTCTGGTTTCACAGGGGCCGTAACGAACCATATGAGTTTTCGTGAGCAACACGCAAAAGACCCTAAAAGAGGATTACTTCAACTTCTTCCCCTTGCTCCAGCCCGTCCTGGTTTAGATCGACCCGAACCATGCCGTCCGCCTTGACCAGCGTAAATATAGCGCCCGATTTCGTCGGCAGGGGCGTGGCCAGCCACCGATCGGAATCGCGCTTCAGCGTAACGCGAACGTAATCTTCCCGACCCACTTGAGATGCAATATTGGTTTTTAATGTGGCCCTTACGGTTTTGGGCAACTGGCTCGCTGTTCCCGATCGCTCGCCTGCCAATGTTCGAATCAACGGCCCGGCGAAAAGATCGAAAATGACCAAGGCCGAAACCGGGTAGCCCGGAAGTCCGAGGATCGGCTTGCCGCAGGCTTTGGCAAAGATGGTCGGTTTTCCAGGGCTGATCGAGATGCCGTGAAAAATAAATTCCGCGTCCGTGAACGAGAGAATCGTTTCCAGCGCGATGTCCTTTGCTCCCATCGAGCTGCCGCCCGAGAGGAGAACGAGGTCAGCCCACTCGATGGCCCGCGCGAGCGCTTGCGTGAGCTGATCCTTATCGTCGCGGATAACGCCCCAGTCCCTGAGCTCGCCGCCGCATTCTTCGATGAGACCGGCAAGCGAGTGCTGGTTGATATTGCGGACTTGGCCCGGCGACGGATGGGTATCCACGTCGACAATCTCATCTCCCGTGGAGATGAGACCGATGCGCGGCTGCTGGTAAACCGGCACCGAAGAAATCCCGATTCCGGTGAGCGCGCCCAGATCATGCGCCCTTAGGCGTCGGCCGCGATTAAAAACCAACTGCGCCTTTTTTATGTCGTCGCCGATCTGGATGACATTTTGCCACGGCGACACGGCGCGGTGAATTTCGACCAGGCCTCCCTCGACCTCGTCGGCATACTCGACCATGACCACCGCGTCGCTCTCGGGTGGCATCATGCCTCCCGTCGAAATGCGAACGGCTTCGCTGGTGCCCAACGGTTGAACCGCTTCCTTGCCCATCTCCACGATTCCTGCAAGCTTCAAGTAAGCCGGCAGACTCTGGCTCGCGCCAAAGGTGTCCTTAGCTTTGACAGCATAACCATCCATTGCTGCGCGATGAAAATGCGGCAAATCGACATCGGAATAGAGATCTTCTGCCAATACACGACCACGGGCACGCACCGTGGCAATCCGCTCTGTTGCCACGGGCGAAACTTGAAGCAGCAAACGGAGGGCTTCCTGTGAGGTCACGACCCGGAAGAAAGTCTGTGCCATGGGGCCATTTCCGATTTAGGAATCATAATCAGAACGAGCCATAGGAAGCAACTTGCGTTACCCAATCGCATATGGCTGATAGCTTATGGCATATAGATCAAACAAGGAACCCTTATGCCATGCGCCATAAGCCATACGCCATAAGCTAACCCGGGGACGCTTGACACAGGGGGCTGCGAAACAAGAGAATCCCCGCGTCTTCAATCTCAATCAGATTTGACAGCGAGGCAAACGATGAATGAGCCGATTAACCTTTCTATCGCCGCAACCTCGAAGCGCGTCGATATTGCAAGCGTCGTCAGTTTAACTTTCTTCAACAACGCCGGGTTGCCGCGCCGTTCCCGGCTCGACCTGGCGATGGGCTGGCGTGATTCGGAACTCGGTGGTACAGGACCGGCGATCTTGGTAGGCAAAAAAAAATATGACTTCGGCTTCGGCAACCCGGTCGGATTATCGCGTATGGCTTATCTGGGCCGCGGCTTCTATAAGAAAAAAATCCCGCTCCGCGCCATCGGTGTGTTTCCCACCTGGGACCGACTGGTTTTCGCCGTCAGCAAAGACTGCGGCATCCAAGCCATCGAAGACATCCGCAGAAAAAAATATCCCTTGCGCGTCTCCACCCGCAGAAGAGGAAAACTGCAAACCACCCTTTACGTCGTCGATGAAGTTCTCAAAGCCTACGGCTTCAGCCTCGCCGATATCGAGCGCTGGGGCGGCAAAATAATGGAAGCGGCAAGCCCGAGCAGCTCCGACCGGCTGGATGCCATTCGCTCGGCAAAGGCCGACGCGGTTTTCGACGAAGGCATAAAAAGTTGGGGGCCCTTGGCCCTGAACTCTGGCATGGAATTTCTGACGATCGATGATCGGGTCTTACGCAAGATGGAAGAGATCGGCTTCCCCAGCGCAACGCTGACCAAGAAACACTACCCTAAGATGAATCACGATATTCGAACGGTTGACTTCAGCGGGTGGACCTATTTTTGCCACGCCGACCTGCGGTCGGAGGTCGCCTATAACATGGCCAAAGCGGTGGATCTCTGTTATAGACAAATTCCGGTGGATCACTTCGACAAGCGACCCATGACCATGCGCGAATTCTGTCGGGGCGGCGAAGCCGGTCAACTGAACATTCCGCTTCATCCCGGAGCGAAAAAATACTTCCGCGAGCGGGGCTATTTGTGAACGTTCCAGGCAAAGAGATTACTGACTACAGGACTACGGACTACGTGGTCGGTTGTCTGTAGTCCGTCGTCGTTTTTGTCGGACGAAGCCATTGAACCGTAAGAGACCCCTTTTTGCACCATGAATAATTTCGGCCTACCGGCCACCATGAAATGAAAGGACATGCATATGCCCAACAACAAACCGCGCATCACCCTCGGCCTTCCCGATCATCCTCGCTGCCGCGCACTGATCGACGGCAAGATTGGGGTGGAAGGATACGCACTGGACATCTGCCCCGATTTCGTTTCTTCGGGCGAGCGTCACTACAGATTTCTCAACGGCGAGTGGGACGTCGGCGAATGTTCGGCGGCCAGCCTCCTGCGCGCCATTGAAAAGGGACAACCGCTCCTTGCCCTTCCGGTTTTCTTCGAGCGTGGACCGCGCCAGAGAAACATCTACCACTGTGAAGGGAAGCTAAAGCACCCGGCGGAGCTCAGGGGCAAAAAATTCGGCTGCTTCCGTTACGGCGCGACTGCCGTTGTGTGGGCCCGCGGCTTTCTTCTCGATGCCTATGATTTAAAAACAACCGATATGCAGTGGTACGTATCCGGCCGGGAGGTTTTTATTGGTCACGAGCTTCCCGTCAAGGTGGAGAGATTGGATCCGCCGCCGCCCTTCGGAGAAGAAAAACTTCAACTTTCCAAGATGCTCAGCGAAGGGCTGCTGCACGGCGCGATCGTGCCGGGCGACTCGGGTTACTTGGGATTGTTCGGCGGCGGCTCTACGCCGCCGATGATGGCCAAGTATCCCGGCGTGAAACCCCTTTTTGAAGATTCCGAGGAAATCGTTCACTACACGAAAAAAAGCGGCATCAACCCGATCATACATGTAGTCGCATTGCGACGAGAAATCGCGGAACGATATCCCGATTTTCCGGCAAAGCTGACCAGGGCGTTCAAGGAAGCCAAACAGGCCGCGGCCGCCTATATGAGCCCGGGCGAAATCGCCGGTTATGAAAAGGAGCGACAAGTGTTAGGACAAGATCCGTATGCCTACGTGTTTGGCGAAAACGAGAAGCGCGCCATGCGTGCTCTTAACCGTTACCAGATTGAACAGGGCCTGATGCGTAAGGAGTTGTCCGTCGAAGACTTGTTGGTTGGCCATGCATGATTTCTTTCCCTCGCGCCGCGCCACGCCTTTGCCCGGCGGATATATGGGCAAGATTCTTCGCGTCGATCTCACCACTGGAACCGTGCGCGATGAGAATCTGCCCGAAGAGCCGGTGCTGAAGAAATTCATCGGCGGGCAATCGTTGGCTTCCTACATTCTGTTGAAGGAATTGCCTTTGCGCGCCAAACCCTTGGGGCCGGAGAATATTGTCGTCATGATGACGGGTCCTCTCACCGGGAACGGCTTCACGCCCGGCGGAACAAAAATGACAGCCGTCTATCTGAGCCCGCTCACGAACACGACGCTGGGACGCGGCGCAACGAGCGGCTACTGGGCGACCCATTTAAAGGCGGCGGGATACGACGGCGTCATTCTCAATGGCGCTGCACCGAAACCCGTGTACCTTTTCATCAATGAAGGCAAGGCTGAGATTCGCGACGGTGCTAGGCTCTGGGGTCTGGGGACCCGTCACACCGAAGATCGCTTGCGCGAAATGGTGGGCAGTCGCGATGCCAAGGTGCTCTGCATCGGACCCGCCGGCGAGAACCTGAACCGGGCGGCCATGCTGGCCAATGATTACAATCACTTTGCCTCGCACAGCGGCGGGGCGGTACTCGGCTCAAAGAAGCTCAAAGCCATCGTCGCCGCCGGCACCGCGCGCCCACGCGTTCAGGACAAGGTAACTCTGGTTGAAGCCGGCTCGCGCTGGCGCGCGACGCTCGAGCCACACGATGTCAAAAAGAAACAAACGAAGTACGGCCACGGCGAAGCCTGGGGTGCGCTGAACAACCTCAACTGGCGCAGCACGGACCTCTCTCCCGCGCACATTGAGGGCTTCGCGGATAACAAGGTCGTGCTTCGCCCCTGCTTTCAGTGCGCCCGCCTCTGCCCTTGGGACGCGACACTCGGCACAGGCGAATTCAAAGGAACCGTCGTTCACTTCAACGCCGGCGGCGAATGGCTCGACACTTTTTTTAACCTCGGCATCAAGGGCAACGCCGTTTTGTACCTGGCCGAAAAGATCAACGATCTGGGGATCGAGTGCAGCCATTTCTCGTGCGGCGCGGGCGTGGCATTCGAAGCGTGGGAAAAAGGAATGCTCGGCCCGGACAAAACCGACGGACTAAAGCTCGAGTGGGGCAACGTCGAAGCGGTGGAGAGGCTTTTAGATATGGCCGCCTATCGCCAAGGCTGGCTCGGCAATCTCCTCGCCGAAGGGCCGAAGCAACTCGCGGAGGCGATCGGCGGCGACGCGCCCAAGTGGGCGGTGCACACGAAAGGCGGCACGCCGGCGATGCACGAGTGGCGGCCGTTGCTGGGCCAAATGCTCCGCGAGTTGGTCGCCAGCGGCGGCATGAAGCCGCAAGGAGGAGGTTCGGTGAAACCGCCGCCTGATCTGCGGCACAGAGAAAAATGGGGGCCTCTGGAAATGGACAAGCCAGGCGGCTGGGCGTGGTCGCATGTGCTCTCGGAGCAATATCGCCAGTTCACCGGCATTTTCGGCGGCTGCTGGTTTGCCCAGATGAATCAGAAGCCCGACGGCCTCAACAGCATCGTTGATTCTTTCAATGCAATCACCGGTTGGAATCTCACCATGGACGATGCCCTGGAAGCCGGGCACCGCAGCATGATTCTTCAAAGCCTCTTCGGGACCCAGCGCGGCTGGATCGCCGATTTTGACTGGCAAGATGTGGGAGCGAGATTCTTGGAGCCTATTCCGGACGGCAAGTACAAAGGTTTCACGATCGCGAAGTGGCTGCCCGATCTGGTTCACGAGTATTACCGCTTGTCCGGCCGTCACGAAAAAACCGGCCGCCCGTTCAGAGATACACTGGTTAGACTCGGGCTGGAAGAATTCATGGAGTGGAGCCAGTTCGATTAGCGCACAGGCTTGGCACGAATGCCTCAAGCGAGGCCATGTTGGCGCGAAGCTAGTATTTAACATTTGGCCCTTTGAACATTTCAACGGTTGAACTTTTCAACAGATCAGAGGAGACGATCATGAGCAGGAGAATCTGTCGGTTCTTGACAGCAACTGCCGCCTTTTTGTTTTTCACGGCCGCGGGTCATGGGGCCACGCAGGATTTCTATCAGGGCAAGACCATCCGCATCGTTGTCGGTTTTTCTCCCGGCGGCGCATTCGACGCGTACTCTCGTTCCCTTTCGAGGCACATGCGAAAATACCTCCCGGGAAATCCGAGCATAACCGTTGAGAACATGCCCGGCGCCGGAAGCTTGATCGCCGCCAATCACCTCTACAAGGCGGCCAGCCCGGATGGTCTCACCATGGGCAACTTCATCGGCAGCGTCCTTATGGGACAGGTTCTGGGCCAGAAGGGCGTCGAGTTCGACGCCCGCAGATTTGAATACCTGGGAGCGCCGGCACGGTACTATCCGGTTTGTCTTTTCAGTAAAGCCAGCGGAATCACAAGCGTGGAGAAATGGATGGCCGCTAAAACGCCCGTGAAGATGGGGGGCATCGGCCAGGGGACTTCGGGCGACAACACCATCAGGATTCTGCGAGCAACAACCGGCGTTCCGATTCAGCTGGTCTCCGGCTACAAAGGAATGGCCGAGATTCGGCTGGCGACCGAGGCGGGAGAGGTCGCCGGAACTTGCGTGGGACCCAGGACGGTTTGGCAGAAATCTTTGGAGACCGGTGAGGTGATTCCCGTGCTGCAGGTGACGCCAAAGCCGGCTCCGGATTTTCCGAAGATTCCTCTCGCGATCGATGTCGCAAAGACTGAGGAGGCTCGCAAATTGATCGAAGTTGGCGTCCATAACGATAGCGCGATCGCGCTGACTTATGCGCTCCCTCCCGGGACACCCAAAGAACTGGTGGCCATGCTGCGCCGCGGATTCATGGACACAATGAAAGATGGGGAGTTTTCCGCGGAGCTGAAAAAGGCCCGACTCGACGTTGATCCGGTGCCCGGCGAAGAATTGGAAAAGATAATTAACGACTCCTTCAAACTCGATCCCGCGCTGATAGGGAAACTGAAGGATATCTTTTACAAGTGATATATGGACGCCCTTCCAAATGGTTCCTGATACTTGTATTTCTCCCGAATTCACTTCACTCTTTACCCCGATCACTCCGGCCGGTCCAGCCGCGCATAGATCCTCCGTTATATATCCTGACCAGATATATATCTGAAGTTATATAAAAATATATCCAAAAGTTGTTTTATCCATTGACCGAAACGTGGTTAACTTTACCCGCGATTTGGCGCCATACGCAGCAATGAGTTACAACTCGAGGAGGGAGTCGCATTTATGACAAACTGCCGGTACGGAAATGACAGAGGTCAGATATTTATCTGGACGGCTCTGATGCTGGTTATTCTCCTTGGCTTCCTGGCCCTGGCCATGGACGGCGGCTTTTTCTATCAGCACAAGCGGCAGATGCAGAGCGCCGCCGACAGCGCCGCCCTCGCCGGAGCCCACGACGTCAACAGAGATTCAACGATCGCCCAACCCGCGCTAGAGGCCTCAGCGCGCCACGATGCGGCCTTGAATGGGTTCACTCACGGTACGAACGGCATCATCGTTGACGTTTACCGCCCACCCATAAGCGGCTTTTATGTCGGCAACAACTCCTACGTCGAAGCGATCATCACCCACCCGCACCGGACTTTTTTCGCTCGGATTTTGAACCTGCTAGGCCCCGGCATCAATTTCAACACCGCAACAGTGCGCGCCCGCGCCGTGGCCGGGCTCGGCTCTGCGGGAGGAGACTGCATCTACGTACTGCATGAAAATAGAGAGAACGCATTCCAGATTAGCAGCAATTCGCATGTTAACGCCGGATGCGGGGTCCAAGTCAACTCCAGCAACAGCGCCGCCCTATCCGTCACCAGCAGTTCATACTTAACCGCCACGACCATTGATGTTACCGGCGGCATCAAGAATGAGTCGCCAAACAACACCATCACAGGAGATGTCACCACGCCGGCTCCGGCAGTGCCCGACCCGCTGGCTCATATACAGCCGCCGCCCATGCCGACGAACACCATTACCCAGCGGCTGTATGAAGGCACACAAACACTTTCGCCTGGCTACTACCCTAACGGTATCGAATTGAACAGTGCCAATGTCACCTTGGAGCCCGGCCTCTATGTAGTCAACATGACCGGAGTTGGAGAAGACGCGCTTAAAGTAAAAAGCGGCTCGACCATTACAGGCACCGGGGTCAGCTTCTATTTCGTCGGATCAAGCGACAAGAGGCCGCTTTCGATAGAAAGCGGCAGTACCGCGAAGCTCTCGGCAATGAGTAGTGGGCCCATGGCCGGCATGCTATTTTTCCGGCGCGAAAATAACGCTACCCCCTTGGTTGCGGAGATCGCAAGTAACTCAGAGTCTTACCTTGAAGGTGTGATCTACTTCCCTAAAGACAGGCTGCGTTTTCATAGCTGCTGCGTATCGGGTACGAACAGTGGTGCCAACTGGACCGCCCTCGTCTCAAAGGAGCTAGAGGTCTCCAGCAATACGAAGCTTAACGTGAACGCCAATAACAGTTCTGTCCCGAACCCGCTGGCGGCAACTAACACGAGGCTTGTCGAGTAGGGATTAGCAGGGGCCTGAAAGTCGGAGTCCTTCGACAAGCTCAGGACGACCGGAGGATGACGTAAAAAGACTCGGAACCCCGTTCATGCTGAGGCACGCGAAGCAGTGAATCACGCTGAACCACGTATGACAAAACTCATAATAAAACATGAAAAATGGAACAGAGGCCAGGCTCTGATTGAACTAACGCTGCTGTTGCCCTTGCTGGTTTTGATCTTGCTTGGAACAATCGACTTCGGCCGGGTGTTTTTTCAATCCATGGCTCTAGCCCAGGCCGCCCGGGCTGGTGCCCAATATGGCGCTCAGAGCGTTGATAAATCCTCTGATACCGCAGGCATGCAAGGAGCAGCGGTGGACGCCGGCCAGGACATCGGCCTTGCACTCACTGACGTCACTTCCGCTCGCAGATATTTTTTGTGCGGCGGCGGTGACACTAACGAATACACGGTTGAACCGGTCTCACCGCCCTGCGGCGACGGGAAACCAGCTATGATCTATGTCGAAGTCACGGTGCAAAAGACGTTTACGACGATGTTCAATTACCCAGGGTTTCCTCACAGCATCAATCTCAATAGAACAGCCAGGATCCGGGCGCGGTAAGCAAGAGCGATACATGAAGTCGGAAACGATCAAAAAACTCAAACCTGCAGCCGAGGCGGGACAAGCCACGGTGGAGTTCACGCTCTGCTTTATTTTGTTTTTGCTGTTGATCTTTCTGATCGTCGAGGGCGGCCGGATGATCTTTTACTACGACACGGTCTCGCATGTCGCCCGAGAGGGAGCACGGTTTGCGATTGTGCGCGGCAGCTCGAGTGCCTCTCCCGCCTCGCAGACGGACATCGCGAATTTTGTCAAGGCTCGCGCTGTTGGGGTAAGCGTGAAAACTGTCGATGTCTGCTGGAAGACTGCGCCGACTTCGGCCTGCGATAACACTCCGAAGGGCCCCGGCAGTATCGTGCAGGTCAAAGTAATATCTGATTTCGATCCCGTCGCTCCCATCATTCCGCAAGGAATCATTACTCTCTCAAGCACCACTCAAATGGTCATCTCGCAGTGAGAAGGTAATCGATTTCACCTCGCGCATCGCCTTGAAATACTCTTGGAAGTCCATCGCTTCTCTCACGTTACGCTTATACGGTCCGTGCTGCCCGTGGAATTTACCTCATGTACCACGACCGTTTACCGGCATCTCGATTAGCTCCCAGAAAACTTCTGAACTGGGTGTAGTGATTCAGCCGATCCAAGATTGAGCAGTTGCGTTGCGACGTGATGAGCTAAGGATCTAGCGCCTCTGGTGCGAAAGCCCCATCGCGAAAAAAATCATTAATTTGGATCTTCTTGAACTGATCGTAATTCTCGGTATCCTTGGGTTAAAAACGTTTCGTAGTTTCTACGCGTCACAATTGCAGTCTTTGGATTCAAGAGAGACTCAAGTCCACGAATAGCAATGTACGTATATACCATTGAAGCAACTTGGTTCCTTAAAGCAGAACGGGAAGGCGTTAAGTCCTTTTTTGTCTGCCTCTGGAAAAATCCGCCGTATATTTGCATATTTTTTGCTCCCGCGACGAGAAATTCTCTCTTTACGGAAAGACGCGGCTAGCTTCTGCGGCCGCTAAATTCTTGAGTGATCCACCTACAGTGAGTCAGTAAATTGGGGTGATCTTGAACAAGTTTCTCAAGTAGCAGGAATGCCCGAGGATCCGCGCGATTTGCCTTCGTCGCGTCGATCCATACCCAGG
>DASTOD010000044.1:0-2250 GCA_035762645.1 Binatia bacterium
CCAAGGACGCCGGTTCCGAGCACTGTGACGTTGTTGATGCTTGTCGTCATGTCCGTTGTTCTCCATGGGTTTTTTGTCACTCGGCCAATTGAGATGATTCGATTCCGTGCATCTCCGCGCTGCTCGACATAGATAGTTACTCATTCGTTGGAGAACCCTTGAAATCCAATAACTATCTTTCTCCTTTTGGCCTTTCTTTACTCGCCTTACTCGTGCGTTTTGGATCGCCGCGTCGAGGCGACATGTTTATGGCTTCGAGTATCGTTATGATTTCCCGCTCCTTACGAGCGCCGAAAACAAAACCGTTGCAGCTATAAACATTCAACTCCTTACGGAGCTGATTTGCTTCGTCGAGCCCAGCTTCGGGGCCACCGGGTACGGCAGCACCTCAGCTGCACTTGCTGGCTCGGTTTGCGGCTGGTGATTGATCATCCGGCGCAGCTTGGCTGACGCGCTGTAGATCCTTCGCACCTGCATAATTTCGCCAAGCGGCCTGTGTTCCTCAGTAACCCGCCACTGGTTGAACGCTAGCGCATCGGTCTTCTCGAAATTCTCGTTCCCCGAGATGTCCTGGCGTGGGACATGTACCCGTCCAACCGTCACGAAGCGAGAAAGCGTTTCCGGCCATTCGACCGTTGTATCGTTGACCGGCATCGCCTTGAGGTCTGTGCACAGCTGCACCTGGAGGTCGAAATCGAATGCGCTGGCCTGCAGTTCGTCCACCAGGGTCGGATAGAACACGTCCGGCCGACCGCGAAGGTCGAGTTCTCGATGGATCAGCCGCGTGGTGTTTTCCGTAGCCGGCGCGACGCGGATCTTCGCGACGTAGTCACCGTGACGCACCGCAGCCATGCTCCAGAACGTGGTTATCAGCGGGTTGCGTACCGGCGTCTGCGTCGCTTTGACAAACGCGAACAGCTCGTCCCATGCCCAGTCGGACCGCTCGAACGTGCCCTTGCCGGTGACAAAATCCGTGAGCAGCTCGTGGAAGCCCGTCTTGCCGCGCGCCAGGTACTGCGGCACGTTGTTGGCGATCCCTTGGAGCACCAGATAGTGCTTCGCCGTGTTGGCGATGAATATGGGGTTGTTTTTGAGCACGAGGTCGAAGGTGGCCGAGTCCGGCTCGTCCTCAACCAGCTTCGATCCGGGAACATCGAAAATCTTCATCGCACAACCCTGAACGCCCCCGAGCGTGGCGTCCGCCCCCAAATGGTTGGAGGCGCTGGAGAACCGGATCAGCGCATCGTGGCGGCCTGGCTTGGCGTAAATCCCCTGCGCGTATGCCGGCGGCACGTTGCGCAGGATCTGGACCTCCGCTTTGACCACCCCGAATGTCTTCGCGTGCGCGCCGCGGACGGCGCGCCCACTACCCTCGACCACCGGCGATTCGCGAACCTTCTTTTCCCAGAATTCGACGATCGGTTCCAAGAGCCGATCGAGATCCGGATCGAGTGTCTCCACCTCAGGCGTATAGCGGACGAAATCCAGTGGCATCTGTCAGCGCTCCTTCTGTTTGCATCGTTGCCATACTTTCAGGTTCGGCGGCATTACACTCCGAGTGCGGAAATTAATCTATTAGACGAAGGTATCGACCGATACTTTAGTATTAGGTCGATTAGGGATAGAATCCGGGCGCTTAGTCCCGCCTTTTTGAGACATTGCTACCGTTAATCGGTAAGCCCAGAGGGATCGGCCATGAAGAGGCCCGCAGCAGCTTCGCCCGCAGAACAAGAGAGCTTCGCTGAGGAGCTTGATCGGCGTGTAGCTCAACGCACTGCGGAACTCACCGCGACTATTGAACAACTAAAACGAGAACTAGCCGAACATAAGCGAGCGCAAGAGTCCGCTCGTGAAGGCGAGATCAATCTTGATTTGATCGTTAACAGCATTCCGGTTCCAGTGGCGGTTACCTCACCGACTGGCGAAGTCGAGGCACTCAATCAACCAACCCTTGAATATTTCGGTAGGACCTTCGAGGAATTGAAAGGTTGGAAGAGCTCCGACGTCGTTCACAGGGACGACCTTGAGCGCACGGTGGCCGCGCAGATGGAGGCGCACCAAACGGGCAATGCCTATAACGTCGAGAGCCGCCATCGCCGTGCTGATGGAACCTACCGTTGGTTTAATGTTCTTGGCTTACCACTGCGAGATGCACAAGGACGAGTCCGCCACTGGTTCCACTTGCAGATTGATATTGATGACCGTAAGCGAGCTGAAGAAGCATTACGGTCTGCCGAACGCAATTTGAGT
>DASTOD010000045.1:0-2865 GCA_035762645.1 Binatia bacterium
CAGTATCTCGATTCCCTCGCGGCAGGCACGCTGCATGGGGAGATCTCCGGCCGGAAGTTCGCGGCCCTCATGAAATATCCTGAACCCGAGCGTGTCGCCGTCCGGTTTGCTCTTGGAAATGTTTTCTCGCACATCGGTTCCCAGGATTCGCGCAAACTCCGGATTTCCCCAGATGTTGTTGCAGCCAGGGTCGGTAGCAACGGCGATACCGACAGGAGCCGTATCGATCAAAGTCTGAAACTCGTCGATCCGGCGTTGTAATTCGGCGTTGAGGTTTCTGATCTGTTCCTCGGCGCGTTTGCGTTCGGTAATATCGGTGGAAATCCCCGCGACCGCGTATGTCTTGCCAGCAGTGTCACGTAAGGGAAACTTGATCGAGATATAGATGCGGGTGCCGTCCCGATGCGGTACCGCTTCTTCAAACTCGACGGGAGCGCCTGTTTCGATCACTCTAAGGTCGTTCTCTCGGAATCGGCGCGCTGCCTCTTGTGGAAAGATGTCGAAGTCCCTCTTGGTGATGATTTCCTGTTTAGGGATGCTAAACAGCTCTTCATAGCGTCGATTGATGAGGATATAGCGGCCTTCGAGGTCTTTGAGATAAATGATCGCCGTCGAGTTATCGATAATCGCCTGGAACCGCTGCTCGCTGGCGCGGAGCGCCTGCTCGGCCTGCTTACGCAGCGTGATGTCGCGCAAATAAGCGGTAAAAATTCTGTCGGGTCCGAGCTGAACCGCGTTGATGGCCAACTCGACGGACAACTCCGTGCCATCGGCCCGGCGCGCCGGCATCTCGACTCGCCGGCCGAGGACGGCACCGTGGCCCGTGTCGAAGTAGCGCGCCAGTCCGCGATAATGGTCTTCTCGTAGATGCGGAGGAATGATCAATTCGGCCAAAGGCATGCCGAGAACTTTGGCGCGCGCGTAACCGAAGGTCTTCTCGGCGGCGGGATTGAATTCGATGACTTTACCCTCTTGATCGATGCTGATGATGCAATCTAGCGCGGACTCCAGAATGGCGCCCTTGAGCGCTTCGCTGTGTTGGCGCGCTTCTTCCGCCCGCCTGCGCTCGATGAATTGTCCGAGCTGGCTGCCGATGGCGGGCAGCATCTGAAGGAAGTGGTCGTCTGGTTGTCGGACCTCGCGACTGAAGCATTCGATAACTCCGAGAATCTCATCACCAAACTTGAAGGGAAAGCAAAAAGCCGCATGCAGTCCCGCCATGGCCGCGGCCGGCGCCCGGGGGAAATTCGAGTCTTGGGTCACATCAGGAACCCACGCCGGTTGGCCGCTGCTCCACACTCGGCCCGGCAGCCCGATTCCCCGGCTAAACTTGTGCTGCCGGGTGAGCGCTTCAAACTCGGGCGCGCTCACGGCGGCAGAGCGCCAGAGTTCTACGCATTCCAAATGATTGCCGCCGCGATCGATATCCCATATGGCGCCGATATCCCACCCGGCTCTTTCGCATAGGACCTGGACAAGTTTCGGAGTGGCGTGGCGGAGCTCCGGCGACTCCGCCAAAATGCGACTTACAGCATCTTGGACAATGAGCCGCTGCTCCGTTCGTCTGCGCTCGGCAATAACTGCACCGAGCACCAGACCCGTCGCGGTGATGGTTCCCATAAACACCAGGAGCAAGAGCAAAGCCTGGTTCGGCTCCGCTGCTGCAAACGGTCCGAGGCCTTTTAAGCTACCCACTACCGCCATGACGGACATGAGAAACGTCGAGGTGGCGGCGCCGCGTTGCCCAAACCGGAAAGCCGCCCACAAAAGCGGCGGGACGGCGAGATATTCCAACCCGGCGAGAATTCGTCCTAGGAAAACGATGCGGCCAATAAGGATGAGCATTAATAGCAAACCGATTGCTTCAAGAATGCGCGCGGGTTTTAGAGACGGCCAAGGTTGCGTTATCCAAATCACGAGCAGCGGCGATACGATCAGCGCGCCGATCGTATCGCCGAGCCACCAGGTCAGCCAGATCGTCAAAAAGTCCTGCCACTGTGCGAAACCGCCGAGGCTTAGACAGGTTACGCCAAATAGAGCGCCGACGGCCGTGTTCAAAATGGTGCCGCAAAGAATAAACTTGAAAATATTCCCGGCCTGATCAAACGCCTTGGGGCCGTTGGCAAACCGGAAAACCATCCAAGCTCCCAAAACGGCTTCCAACGTATTGCCCGTGGCGATGCCAATGGCAGTGGCTAGGGTTCCCTGAGTGGTAATATTCACCAGAAAAGCGCCTAAAAAGATTCCCGGCCAGAGGCGGTAGCCCCACAGAAGAATGGCTGCCAGGGCTATGCCGCTCGCCGGCCAGACGAGAGAAGCGCTAGGATTGACAAAGGCCAACGACAGGCCAAGAGTCCCGGCGCAAAAATAGAGACCCGCGAGAACGGCGATGGCTAACGGCGTGGGCCAACGAGATGTTAGCTTTTTGAGCATCGAACGGTTTGTGTTGTTCGAGCCGGCGTAAGAAGGTCAGTAGGATTTGTACGGCATTTTAGATCTCAAGGCAACGATTATTTGGACAGAGCGAGAGCCTCCCCGTACCAGCACCGTTTTTTGTAGCTCGCTTTTGTCCAGCCCGGAGCGCTCCGGCTATTTTCTCTGTCGAAACTGGGATCGAATAAGTTGCCGCTGGCTTCGTTGTTACACTGACAACAATGTCATACCCGCGCGAGGATCACTCCTGAAAGTTCGTTTGCGTCAACTCAATGCGCTTGTTTTTCCTAGAGGCTCAGCGGCATATCGCTTGCGTCTGCTATGAGGGTTTGTGTCAAGGAGAACCGTTATGGCAACGATCTATACATGTTTGCTGGTCGTTTTCCTTTTTGTCGCGGCGTGTGCCACGCTAGCGCCGGAGGAGGTGCCGTC
>DASTOD010000046.1:0-4571 GCA_035762645.1 Binatia bacterium
TCCGTGAATAATCTTTTCGCTGTAGGCCCCAATAAAAAGACTTCGAGGCGCATCATACTGGTTAGGTTCATCACCGCTTGGGCCACCCTGTTTGGCCAGGGGCCGGCCCACCTCGTGGCGGGCTTGGCATTCGGCGCTCCGTTGATAGCGCAGGCGCCCCGTTCGCCGAAGCCGGCGCCGTCGAACAGCGTTGTGCGGGTCGAGACCGTCGCCAAAGGACTCGAGAATCCCTGGGCGTTGGCGTTCCTGCCCGACGGCCGCATGCTTGTCACGGAACGGCCCGGGCGCTTGCGCATCGCCGGTGCCGACGGGCGTCTATCCGGGCCGCTCGATGGCGTCCCCCGGGTTTTCGCTCGCGGCCAGGGAGGCCTGCTTGATGTCGTGCTCGATCCGCGTTTTGACAAGAACCGTCTCGTCTACCTTTCTTATGCGGAGCCTGGTGAGGGAAACACGGCCGGGACAGCGGTGGCGCGCGCGCGGCTGGCCGACGACAGACTCGATAACGTTCAAGTGATCTACCGGCAACAACCTAAGCTCGAAGGGGCAAATCACTTCGGTTCGCGGCTGATCTTCGCTCGAGACGGCACCCTCTTCATCACGCAGGGGGATCGCGGGCACCGGGAGCGCGCGCAGGATTTAACAGCCGGAATCGGCAAAATCATCCGCCTCAACCCGGACGGCTCAGTGCCAAAAAACAATCCTTTCGTCGGTCGCTCGGGCGCGCGGCCCGAGATCTGGTCCTATGGGCATCGCAACGTCCAGAGCGCTGCGCTCCACCCGGAAAGCGGCCAGCTCTGGACCGTCGAGCACGGCGCGCGCGGCGGTGACGAACTGAATCGCCCGGAGGCCGGCAAGAACTACGGCTGGCCCGTCATCACCTACGGCGTCGATTACTCCGGAGCAAAAATCGGTGAAGGCACGGCGAAGCCCGGCATGGAGCAGCCGGTCTACTATTGGGATCCGGTGATTGCTCCGTCGGGAGCGACCTTCTACACCGGCGATGCGTTTCCGGATTGGAAGGGAAGCCTTCTGATCGGCTCGCTCACGCCAGGACTACTCGTAAGACTGGAGTTAAAGGATGGCCAAGTCGCGCGAGAAGAGCGTTACCTGGGTGAGTTGCGGGAGCGCATTCGCGACGTGCAGCAAGGATCCGATGGCGTGCTTTATCTTGTTACCGACAGCCGCGACGGACGCATCCTTCGAGCCTCGGCCTCGGGACCGCGCTGACTTCGGCATGGTACGGCTTGTGCTACCGCTTCTGTAAGTCCTGCAAAAAAGATTGCGCTTCTCGATTTGCCGGTTCCACTCTCAAGGCATCCTGCGCGGCCTGCCAGGCTTTGTAAAACTCGCCGTTCCGGAAGAATGCCTTCGCGAGTCCGAAAACGGCATCAAAGCTGTTTGGTGATAGATTGACGGCCTCGGTATATGCAGCGATCGCGAGCGGGACATTCCCTCTGGACAGCAAGTCTCCGCCATAGCCGATCAATGCCTTCACCGTCTCACTCCTCGCTTTCGCCGACGTTGGTTGTAACGCAAGAGCCTCTTTGAAATAAGCCACCGAAGAGCCAAAATTGCCCGTTCTAAAATCGTCGAGACCGACGGCAAAAACGGCGTCGATCAAAATATCCAAAGCCTCTCTTTTGGTAGCCTCCGGCGATAATCGATAGGCCGTGCGCAGGGGAGAAAGCGCCTGACGCCATCTCTTTAAGCTCACATAGGAACGGCCGAGGTAAAGATACGCGCGGCCAAAATTTGGCTCGATCTCTGTTGCCCTCTGAAATTTCAGGATGGCTTCTTCGTACCGGCCGCCGTTAAACAAGGCTAAGCCCTGATCGAATTCGTATTGGGCATCGGAAACTTGAGATAGTAGGCCGCAGGAGCCGAAGAGAAGAGCAGCGGCGAGCAGTGAAGCGATCAGTTTATTTACTTGCATATGCCTGCCATTTTCGCGTCCCGCAAATGTAGCACATAGTCACGCCGATCAGGAAGGACTTGCCGGTTCGAGACCCGGACCCTCGCGGGCTACTTTGCCCGCTGGTCGTCGACGCCGGCGGTGGCAAAAACGGACTGCACGATCGCGAAGGCTTCGTCCTGAATCTTCCTGAGGTGATCTTCCGAAACGAGACTTTCCGCGTAGATCTTGCACAGATCTTCGGTGCCGGAAGGGCGGATGGCAAACCAGCCGTTGCGGGCGGCGACCTTGAGCCCGCCGATTTCGGCGCCGTTGCCCGGCGCCTTCGTCAACTTGGCAATAATCGGTTCGCCGGCCAGCTCCTCGGCGGAAAGCGCCTCCGGCCGCAGCGTCTTCAAGATCTTCTTCTGCGCCGGCGTTGCTGGCAGATCCGTGCGCGCATAGTACGGTCTGCCGAGCTCCTGGGTCAGTTGATCGTACCAGCTTTCGGGATCGCGCCCCGTGGTCGCGATAATCTCGGCCGCGAGAAGACCAAGGATCATGCCGTCCTTGTCGGTCGTCCAAACCGTTCCGTTGCTAGAAACAAAACTCGCGCCCGCACTCTCCTCTCCGCCAAAGCAGATCGAGCCGTCAAACAGGCCAGGAGAAAACCACTTAAAGCCGACCGGGGCTTCGAAGAGTTTTCTGCCCAGCCGCTCGACGACCCGATCGATGAGAGAGCTGCTGACCAGGGTCTTGCCGACAGCGGCATCTTTACGCCACTGCGGGCGGTGAGTCAAAAGATAGTGGATCGCCACCGCCAGGTAGTGGTTGGGATTCATCAGCCCAAGCGACCGCGTAACGATGCCGTGGCGGTCGGCGTCGGGATCATTGCCGACGGCGACTTCGAACCGATCCTTTAATTTCACCAATCCGGCCATGGCATACGGAGATGAGCAATCCATCCTGATTTTGCCGTCGTGATCCAAAGTCATAAATCGAAACGTGGGGTCAATTTGCGGATTGACAATCGTCAGGTCGAGGTGAAAACGCTCGGCGATTTTGTGCCAGTAAGTTAGCGAGGCGCCGCCGAGCGGATCGACGCCGATCTTTACTCGGTGCGAGCGAATGGCCTCCAGGTCGATCACCTCGATCAAATCGTCCACATAGGGACCGGTCAGATCTTCTTGGTGTGTGGTGGGGCCTTTAAAGGCGGAGGCAAATGAGAGCCGTTTCACGTTTCGGTTGCCCTCCCGAAGCAGAGCATTGGCGCGCCGCTGAATCCGGTCCGTGATGTCGGTATCCGCAGGTCCGCCCTCCGGCGGGTTGTATTTGAAGCCGCCATCGGCCGGCGGATTGTGCGACGGCGTGACAACAATGCCATCGGCCAAACGATCTTTTCGCTGCCGGTTATAAACTATGATGGCCCGCGAAATCGAGGGCGTCGGGGTAAAGCCGTCGTCTCGCTGGATGATGGTTTCAACGCCGTTGGCGGCCAGTATTTCGAGAGCGGTTCGCTGCGCCGCACTGGAGACCGCGTGGGTGTCTTTTCCCATAAACAGCGGCCCGGAAATTTTTTTGCTCGCCCGGTATTCACAGATCGCCTGCGTGATGGCAAGTATGTGGGCCTCGTTAAACGTGCCGTCGAGCGCGCTGCCGCGGTGACCGCTGGTACCGAAGCTCACGAGTTGCTGCGGGTCGTCAACGTTTGGTTGTCGCTCGTAATAGGCCTTTTCGATGATATCGACGTCGATCAAAATATCGGCAGGCGCGGGTTTTCCCGCCAAGGGATGAATGGCCATAATCTCCGTCCCTTCTACCCCATTGCGAGGTCGGCGATGCGGCTCCCTAAACTATACTTATATAATGTAAGGAACCGGGATCATAGCTAGTCTCACAAAATAAAGAGCGGTCGCTGCCCGGGCGCGCCAGTCGCATCTGCCGCGGCACTGCCGCTGCATTTATTTCTCATTCAGCCGGGCATAAATCTTTTCGGATGTGAGCGGTAAATCAAACAGCCGCACTCCCACCGCGTCCGCGACGGCATTGGCCACGGCGGCCGCCGTAGGAACGTTGGGGATTTCCGCTATCGCCTTTCCCTGAAACGGGACCGGACCGGTGGGGCTTTCCATCAATAGGGTTGCCAGTTTCGGCACATCCGCCGCGTTCGGAATCTTGAACTCGCCGAGATTGCCCGTGGCAATCTTCCCATCCACTATCGGAATCTCTTCCATCAGAGCGAACCCGAGGCCGGTGACCACGCCGCCGTCGACTTGCCCCTGATAGGTCAGGTGATTCAAAACCTTGCCGGCGTCGTGGGCCGTGGTAATTTTTTTAACGTCAATTTGCCCGGTGGCAGGATCGACCTCGACTTCCGCAACCTGCGCGGCAAATGAAGTTATCGGGGCGCGCGACGGTTCGTAGACGCTGAGGTGCGTAACCGGTCCATGATTTCCCTCGACGGCGAGCCGCACGAGTTCGGCAAAGGACATTCCTTTATGGCCCGGGGCGCTATAGCGGTCTTTCTGGTTTTTGATATCCTGCCGCCGGCAGCCGATTCGACCCGCCGCCAAAACGGTGATCTTCTCTTTGATCTCGCACGCAGCCTGATACGCGGCGTGCCCCACGCTGTTAGTCGATTTGCTGCCTCCGGTTCCTGAATCATACGGCGAGCTGTCGG
>DASTOD010000047.1:0-2025 GCA_035762645.1 Binatia bacterium
GGATGCCGTGCATCCGGCCTTTATTCAGCTTCAGGCGTACCATGCCTTCTTCCTGCAATTCGCCCGCGCGACCCCGAGAGCGGCCTCCCTTTCTGGTCCCGTTGCGCCGCCCAAAGGACTCGCGCCCGCCTGCGCGTTCCTCCTTCCGGTCACGGCGCTCTGACTTTACTTCTTCAATCTCGGCGATCGGCCTTTGCTTTTCGTCCGCCCGGGCGATCTTGAGGGCCGCCGCCGCCACGCTCAATGGATCGTGCCCCGCCTCGACCAGCTCCAGCACCAGTTCAAGCTCGCGTTTGAAGCGTCCGCGGCCGAGCCAGATTTTGACCTTCTCCACCACCTCTGCTTCGCGATGGCGGTGGATCTCGGCCACCGTGGGCAGCTCCATCTTTTGGATGGGCTGTTTTGTGAGCGCTTCCACTTCGCGCAGCCGACGCTTCTCACGCGGTGAGAGCAGTGTGATGGCCACACCTGCCTTCCCGGCGCGTCCCGTCCGCCCGATGCGGTGCACATAGACTTCCGCATCGTCGGGCAAGTGATAATTGAACACGTGCGAAATATCTTCGATATCGAGCCCGCGCGCGGCCACGTCGGTGGCGACCAGCACTTTTAGTTGATTCGAACGAAACCGGCTCAGCACCGCCTCACGCGCTTTCTGATCCAGGTCCCCATGGATGGCTTCCGCAGGGATGCCGCGCACGACCAGCTCGTTGGCGAGGTTCGCTGTTTCGGCGCGGGTGCGGGCAAAGATCAAGGCGCTCTTGATCGGCTCCACTTCGAAGAGACGCGCCAGCGCGCTGGTCTTATCCACTTCATGCACCAGGTAGTAGCGCTGTTCGGTCGAGGCCAGGGTAAGCGTATCCCGTTTGATGCTGACATGCTGGGAATCACGCATAAAACGATTGGCAAGCGAACGGATGCGCGGCGGCATGGTGGCCGAAAATAGCGCGGTTTGTCTCTCCGCCGGGGTCTCCGCCAGGATCTTTTCGACATCCTCCATGAACCCCATGTTGAGCATTTCATCCGCTTCGTCGAGCACGAGCGTGCGAACGTGCTTGATGTTGAGCGCGTTGCGCTCGATGAGGTCGAGCAAACGGCCGGGCGTGCCCACCACCACGTCCACGCCGCGGTTGAGGCGCGAGATCTGCGGCCCGTACGGCTGCCCGCCATAGACAGCCAGCACGCCCACGTCGAGATGCTTTCCGTATACGGACATCGAGTCGGCAACCTGCAGGGCCAGCTCGCGCGTCGGCGCAAGGACCAGAGCCTGCACATGGCGCTGTCGCGTGAAATTTTGAAGGATGGGGAGCGCAAAGGCGGCGGTCTTGCCGGTGCCGGTCTGTGCCTGGCCGATCACATCGGCCCCCTTGAGCATGATCGGTATGATGGCAGTTTGAATGGGTGTTGGCTCTTCATAGCCAAGCCCGGTGATCGCCTGCACGAGCTCCTCGCGCAAGTTAAGGGAAGTAAAATCCGTTGTCATCTTAATCCTTATAACGTTGATAGGGAAAAGGTGTTCTTGCCAACAAGGTCGCCCTGAATGTTCTGTTGACTCCGTATACCTTCTTCCTGCGAACCAAAGCCTGCTTTTTCAAGCAAACCGTCGGACGTTCAGCACGCAACAAAAAAGCCTGGCTAAACATTCAGCGGACCGTGATTTCGAGCGATCAAAACAAGTGCCCTTCCTGAGTCCTTCGACACGGCTACGCCAGTCAGGATGAAGTCCGCGAAGGATGGAGCGGCGCGATCATAACATGGGTTTCCAAGATGCAAGAGCCACTCACCTGGATTGTGTAACTGTAAAACCAAAAGCATCCACAATCTGGCGCGCTGTTTTTTCTGGCATGAGATGGCTGTTATTGATTTTTATATAATTTTCGGTGTAGAAAAAATCATCTGTACTATTCATTTTGTAACGCTGTTCTGTGTCCAGCAGGCCTGCCTCTGAACGTTCCACATCCCGTTTGGATGGCTTTTTTGACAGCCGGAATTCACTTTGGTTTCTTTCCAGGCGACTGTCCAGATCTG
>DASTOD010000048.1:0-6440 GCA_035762645.1 Binatia bacterium
CGATTGAGAAACTCGGGCCGGAACTGCTGGCGCAACACATCGAGCACTTCTTTTTTCATCTGCTCGAAGGATTCGGGATTGTCGCCGCCGCGGTAGGCGAGAATCAGGTGGCTGCCGACGTTGGAGGTCATGATCACCACCGTGTTCTTGAAATCCACGGTGCGACCGTGGCCGTCTGTGAGCCGGCCATCGTCAAGAATCTGGAGCAAGATGTTAAAAACGTCCCCATGGGCTTTCTCGATCTCGTCGAACAAAATTACCGAGTACGGGCGCCGCCGTACCGCTTCGGTTAGCTGGCCGCCTTCTTCGTAGCCTATGTACCCGGGTGGAGCGCCGATAAGCCGAGCCACCGTGTGCCGTTCCTGATATTCCGACATATCCACTCGAATCATGTTTTTCTCGTCATCGAACATGAACTCGGCCAACGCGCGGGCCAGCTCTGTTTTTCCGACTCCTGTGGGACCGAGAAAAATAAACGAACCAATGGGGCGGTTCGGGTCCTTGAGGCCGGACCGCGCGCGAATCACCGCGTCGGCCACAGCGTCCACGGCTTCATCCTGGCCGACGACGCGCTTGTGCAGATGTTCGGCGAGCTGCAGCAGTTTTTCTTTCTCACCTTCGAGCAGGCGCGAGACCGGAATCCCCGTCCAGCGCGACACCACCGCCGCGATGTCATCCTCATCGACTTCTTCCTTGATCAACTGCATGTCGCCCTTTTCGCGCAGTCGTTTTTCCTCTTCGGCTAACTGCTGTTCGAGCTGGGTCAATTTGCCGTATTTGAGCTCAGCCGCGCGGTTCAAATCATATTCGCGCTGGGCTTGTTCCATGGCCATCTTGGTCTTTTCGATCTCCTCTTTCAGACTGCGCAGACGCGCGACAGCCTGTTTTTCAGTTTCCCAACGAGCGCGCAGCTCCTGTTGCTGGGTTTTCAAGTCGGCGAGCTCTTTCTCCAGTTTGGTGAGGCGGTCGCGTGAGGCCGCATCGCTCTCTTTGCGCAGCGCTTCCCGTTCGATCTCCAGCTGCATGACGCGGCGCGAGACTTCGTCGAGCGCCGTCGGCATGGATTCGATTTCTGTCCGCAACTTGGCGGCCGCCTCGTCGACGAGGTCGATGGCCTTGTCCGGCAAGAAACGGTCGCTGATGTACCGGTGCGAGAGCACGGCCGCGCTCACTAGCGCGGCGTCTTTGATGCGCACACCGTGGTGCACTTCGTAGCGCTCGCGCAGTCCGCGGAGGATCGATATGGTGTCCTCGACGCTCGGTTGATCGACGAAGACGGGCTGGAATCGGCGCTCCAGCGCGCGGTCTTTTTCGACGTGCTTGCGATATTCATCCAAGGTTGTGGCGCCGACGCAGCGCAACTCGCCACGCGCCAGCAGGGGCTTAAGCAGGTTGGAGGCGTCCATGGAACCCTCGGCTGCTCCGGCGCCCACTACTGTGTGCAGCTCGTCGATGAAGAGAATGATTTCGCCCTGGGATTCTTGAACCTCTTTCAGCACGGCTTTGAGGCGCTCTTCGAACTCGCCGCGATATTTTGCCCCGGCAATCAGCGCGCCCATGTCCAAAGCGATGACCTTTTTGTTTTTGAGGCTCTCTGGAACATCCCCGTTGAGGATGCGCTGGGCCAGCCCCTCGACGATCGCCGTTTTCCCTACGCCCGGGTCGCCGATCAGCACGGGATTATTTTTGCTGCGCCGGGAGAGCACCTGGATCACTCGACGAATTTCCTCGTCGCGCCCGATCACCGGGTCGAGCTTTCCTTGCGCGGCTAACTGAGTGAAGTCGCGGCCATATTTGCCGAGAGCTTCATACGTCGCTTCCGGATTCTGTGACGTCACCCGCTGGTTCCCGCGGATCTCTTTCAAGGCCCCCGCCAATTTTTCGCGCGTGAGGCCAAACTCCTTAAGGAGGCGTCCAGCCGAACCGCCGTCGTCGGTCATCGCCAGCAGCAGATGTTCTACGGAAATATATTCGTCTTTGATTTTTTTAGCTTCTTCTTCCGCCTGGGCGAGCAGGCGGTTCAAACGGCCGGTGATATAAATCTGGTCCGGCGCGCCTCCGCCCTGCGATACCTTCGGCATACGATCGAGTTCCTGCTCGAGGCGGCGCTTGAAGGAATCAACGTTGATCCCGCCCTTACTCAGAATCGAGGTTGCCAGCCCGCTCTCCTGATCGAGCAAGGTTGTCAGCAAATGCTCGACGTCAACCTGCTGATGGCCGTAACGAGCCGCTTTGGATTGTGCCGAGCTGACGGCTTCCTGAGCTTTTTGGGTAAGGCGGTTGATGTCCATTTAGATTCTCCTCTGTTGACTGAGTTCAAGGTTCAAAGGCCGGAAAAGAATTCCGACTTTGAACTTTTTGAACGTGGAACGTTGAACTGCTTTTGTTCATACTTTCACAGCCGGCTATGTAGCGATTCGTTGGCGCGCTGCAGCACACAGAAGCGATCGAGCAAATCCATGATCACTGCTATCCCTGCAACATTGATTCCCAAAGATTCGCGCAGCCTGCCGATCGTGCGCAGTCGCGGCACAGCGGAAGCATCGAATAGCAACGTGGCGCCCTGCCACTCGACCGGTTCGATCAGCCCGAGCTCGACGAAGCGCTCGACCAGCGCCGGATGGAGTCCGGCGTGGGCAGCCACGGTGTCGAGCGTCAACTGCTGCGGCTGCTGCCGACAAAGCACAATTTCGTACGGCTTAGCCACCATCATCAACCTCCCGCCATCAGGTCCCGGGCATTGAAGTGCGACTCGGCGGCGAGCTTCTCAAAAAGCTCTTTTTCCTTGGGCGTTAGTTTAGGCGGATTGACGATTCTGATCTTAACGTACTCATCGCCGCGCCCACCTATTCTTCGATTCAATCCCTGTCCACGCAGTCTCAACCGCTGACCGGCCTGGGCGCCCGGCGGGATTTTCATCTCGCCCGGGCGTTCGAGTGTCGGAACTGTTATTTTCGCTCCGAGCGCGGCTTCCCAAGGCGCGACGTGGGAGGATGATGTCGCGTTTGCCGCTGCGGGCTTCGGTGGAGCGATCACGCTCGACTCGCCGACGGTAGTTTTCGAAATCGGCCAGCGCGCGCAGATACATGTCGTGCTCATGGCGCAACTCTTCTTTGAGCCGTTCGACTTCCTCCGAGGGCTCACTGGCGGGCCGATTTTTGTTTCGATCTGCTGCTTCCATGGAAAAATCACTGGAGTGATGGAGTACTAGAACATTGGAGTACGTGCACCCGCGAACCCATCACTCCATTATTCCAATACTCCATTTTTACTCCATGCTTCTATGTTTCTTTGAACTCCGCATCGATGACGTCATCATCGCCGCGCTGAGCGCCGCCCGGTCGTTCGTTTTGCGCGCTTGCTGAAGCCTGGCCGTCAGTGGCTGCCGATGCCAAGCCGTAAGCGACCTGTTGCAAGTCGCCGGTCAGTTTGCGCAGCCGCGCGACATCGGTCGAATTGTTTTTCACCAGCTCGCGGATTTCGGCGATCAATTGCTCGGCGCGCGCTTTCTCGTTCAGCGGCACGCGGTCGCCGAGGTCGCTGATCTGCCGCTCGACCTGGTAGGCCATGGAGTCGGCGCTGTTGCGCGTTTCCACCTCTTCGCGCCGCTTGCGGTCTTCTTCCGAGTGGGACTGCGCGTCGGCAACCATACGGTCGATCTCTTCCTTGGATAACTGAGTCGAGCCGCTGATGGTAATCTTCTGTTCTTTACCGCTCTGTTTGTCTTTCGCGGTCACCGTCAGGATGCCGTTTGCATCGATGTCGTAGCTGACTTCGATTTGTGGCGCACCGCGCGGAGCAGGCTGAATGCCTTCGAGTCGGAAGTTACCGAGGGTGCGATTGTCGCGCGCCAACTCGCGCTCACCCTGCAGCACATGAATGTCCACCGCCGACTGGTTGTCCGCGGCCGTCGAGAAGGTCTCCGACTTGCGCACGGGTACGGTGGTGTTGCGCTCGATAAGCTTGGTCATGACCCCGCCGAGTGTCTCCACTCCGAGTGAGAGCGGCGTCACATCGAGCAGCACGACGTTCTTTACTTCGCCGGCCAGTACACCCGCTTGGATCGCAGCGCCAACGGCGACCACCTCGTCCGGGTTGACCGATTGGTTGGGTTCTTTGCCGCCGGTCAGCCGACGAACGAGCGCTTGTACCGCGGGAATGCGCGTCGAGCCGCCGACCAGGATGACTTCATCGATATCGCGTTCGGTGATCTTCGCATCTGAAAGAGCTTGCCTGACCGGGCCGATGCAGCGCTCCACGAGATCCGCAGTTAGTTGATCGAATTTCGCTCGCGTAAGCTTCATCTCGAGATGCTTCGGTCCCGATGCATCGGCGGTGACAAACGGCAAACTGAGGGTTGTTTCGACGGCGCTCGAAAGCTCTATCTTGGCCTTTTCCGCTGCTTCGGTTAAGCGCTGCAGCGCCTGGCGGTCCTTACGCAGGTCAATGCCCTGATCGCGCTTGAACTCTTCCGCTATCCAATCGACCAGCCGCTTGTCGAAATCGTCGCCGCCCAGGTGCCCATCGCCGGAGGTCGAATGGACCTCGAAGACCCCGTCGCCGACGTCGAGGATCGAGACGTCGAACGTACCTCCGCCCAAATCGAACACCATGATCGTTTCGTTTTTCTTTTTGTCGAGGCCGTAGGCTAGCGATGCCGCCGTCGGCTCGTTGATAATGCGCAGCACGTTGAGGCCGGCGATCTTACCGGCGTCTTTGGTCGCCTGGCGTTGCGCGTCGTTGAAGTATGCCGGCACGGTAATGACCGCGTCGTTGACTTTCTCGCCGAGGTATTTTGCCGCGTCGTCGGCAAGCTTGCGCAACACCTGGGCCGAGATCTCTTCGGGAGCGTACTGTTTGCCCATGATCTCGAAGCGCACGGCGTCGTTGGGACCCGCAACGACCTTGTAGGGCACGTTTTTTACCTCCGACTGCACCTCGGGGTAGCGCCGTCCAATGAATCGCTTGGCCGAGTAAATCGTGTTTTCCGGATTGAGCACCGACTGTCGCTTGGCAATCTGGCCGACCAGGCGCTCGCCCGCCTTGGTAAATGCGACGACCGACGGAGTGATGCGGCTGCCGTCACTATTGATGATGACGGTGGGCTTTCCGCCCTCCATGACTGCGACCACTGAATTTGTGGTACCCAGGTCTATGCCTATTGCCTTGGTCATAAGTCACCTCCTCCTGACGTGAATCTTGCTCGGTCACCTCTGCAATCAAGTCGCGCGTGAGCAGTCTGAATTATGCACGCACAGTGCGGGAGGGCTTACACCCAGAATTTCCGCAGTTTCGTTTGGGCTCCGCGCGCGGTGGTTACTTTTCTCTTGTGCTGTCCACAGGCTCCGTTGTAAGGAATACCTGAGGATCGCTCCTCCCAAAGTAGTGCTGATAACTTCTTGCTGCCGCGTGGTTTTCTCGACGCACAACCCCGGATGCATATCTCTTTGGTCGAAGATTCATGGACATTGACGCTGATGCCTTTCGGATTGGTCATATTGCGCGAGATAGTCAGGGCAACGTTCGTGCCAGACGGATCGATGTTGGGTAACCGTCCGGAGTTGGCGAAATCAGAAGAGTTTTAGACCTTACGGTTCGGTTTGAAAGGGATTGTGACGAAGAAACCAGACTAGTTGTCGTCAGGTGACGAAATGTCGACTTTAGTTCGGTCGAGTAATGCCCAGCCTTTTTAGCAGGGAAACGTGGAAGGCGAGCATTGGGTTCCTCTCGACCTCCTACTAGCTCATCATCCTATCGCGTAGCTGAGTTAGGTGGCGAAGCCGGCGGTAGATAGGAGAGGCATGAATGGAGTTGCCCCACGCAAACCATCCGACGGAGCCTGGTCACGGCGGGGGTGGCTTGGGCTGGACCGGTTTTGGGCCAAACGCCCGCGTCGTGTCGCGCTGCGGTCGTTCTGTTTCGTGAAAGGGCACGCTGCCGCGCCAGCTCTTTAACCCCCTGCTTTTTATAATCGTCGCTCGTCAGCGACGCGAGGAAAGCGACGATGTCGTCAATGTCTTTCTCCGTCAGGGCGAGCGGTTGGATGTCCTCGTCAAGCCAGGGAGGACAACTCCGGCCTTTGGTCGTTTTTTTTAACATTGTGCTCGAAAAGTTTTGCCGGCTGCTCAATGCCACGTCACCTCTCTGTGCACAGCAACCTTTCGACCATATTCGTCCGTCTCGACGATGCGATCACACCCACACAACTTAGATTCAACATGAGCCAGTTGACTCGCAGATTTCGCGTCGACCGGATTACGCCGCACGACTGACTGATTCAGGGACATTAGAAGTGTTCTCCCGCCCGATATTCTCATTAGCGAAGTAAGATCAATGCTTTTAGTTGAACATAAGCAAAATATGTGCCACCAGCGTGCCGTGACTCACTCCAGAACTTCAACAGCCATCTCACAAGCAGCTCGGCTTGTCTTTTGGGTGGG
>DASTOD010000049.1:0-20509 GCA_035762645.1 Binatia bacterium
GCCACAATTAGCCGAGGGCGTGGAAGGCGGGACAGTCGTTAGTATTCTGGTCTCGGAAGGACAGCAGGTTACGAAAGACCAGCCGTTCATGGAGCTGGAAACGCAGAAAGCCGTCGGCTCCATTCCCTCTCCTCAATCGGGCACCGTAACAAAAATTCACGTTAAAGAAGGAACCGAAGTCGCCGTAGGGCAGGTGCTCATCTCGATTGAAACCGAATCCTCGGTGACCGCGGAACCCTCCGGGGCGACCACGGCTCCACCTACCACTCGGCCAGCCTCTCCTCAACCAACGGTTTCTTCCGTCCGCCCGAGTCGGGCGAAAGATCCGCACCCCGCCGCCGAAGCGTACCGCTTCGAAAGCAAGAGCGGTATTCCGCCGCCCGCGGCCCCATCAATTCGAAAAATTGCGCGCGACCTAGGAATCAACCTCACCCGAGTGCAAGGCAGCCAATCCGGCGGACGAATCGCTCTCACGGATCTGCGCTCGTACGTCCAGCGTTTGCAACAAATAGCCTTTGAGGAAGGGAAAGAATCGCCCGGCGCAGCACCACAACAGGCCGCCGGGTCGGTTCCCAGTGACGCCATCGATTTTTCCAAATGGGGCCCGGTCCGACGGGAGCGCATGTCGCCACTGAGACGCACCGTTAGCCAGCGGATGGTTCAGTCCTGGACGACGATTCCCAAGATCAACCAGTTCGACGACGCCGAAATTTCAGAGCTTCTCGCCCTGCGTAAAAAATATAGCCCGGCCTACGAACGGAAAGGGGCTCGTCTTACACTAACTTCTTTTCTCCTGAAGGTGATCGCCGATGCGCTAAAAAAACACCGCCGCGCAAACGCAAGTCTGGACGAAGCGGCGAACGAGATCGTCTACAAGGACTATATCCACATTGGGGTTGCCGTAGATACGGAAGCCGGCCTGATTGTGCCCGTGATTCGCGACGTCGATAAAAAAAACCTTTTGGAGCTTTCCCAAGAACTGAACGAAATGACCGAGAAGGCCAGGCAACGCAAGCTCTCGCTGGAAAATCTGCAAGGTGGAAGCTTCACTATTTCAAATCAAGGGAGCATCGGCGGCAGCCATTTTACCCCGATCATTTATCCACCCCAGGTCGCCATCTTGGGGGTGGGGCAAGGCCAGCCAAAACCCGTCGTGGTTGAGGGGAAAGTGGTGATTCGAACTCTGCTGCCGCTTTGTCTCGCCTATGATCACCGGGTTCTTGACGGCGCCGATGCCGTGCGATTTCTGAAGGACATTATCGGTGGACTGAAATCCTTTTCCGAGGCCGACTTTAAATTGAAATAGAAGACTTTCTAATGGAGCCGATTAGAACGGAGATTGTTGTAGTGGGCGCGGGACCGGGAGGCTACACTGCTGCTTTTTATGCGGCCGACAGGGGCAAGAAAGTGACACTTGTCGAACAAAATCCCCGCCTCGGCGGTATCTGCCTGAACACTGGCTGTATTCCTTCCAAGGCGCTGCTCCACGCCACCGCCATTTTGCGGGAAGCCAAGGATTCTGCGGGTCGCGGCATCGAATTTGGCCCGCCCGCCCTCGACCTCAACAAACTCCGGTCATGGAAGGAGTCCATCCTTGAAAGACTCGGCCAGGGAATCAAAGGACTGGCCCAGAAGCGCGGCGTTCAACTGATTCAGGGGAGAGGGCATTTCGAAGATTCGCAGACTCTTAGGGTGGAAACCACCGAAGGGCAACGGTTCATCAACTATGACAAGGCTATCATCGCCGTCGGATCGAAGCCGGCCATGCCTTCGGCCTTTGACTTGGGCAACAAACGGATCATGACTTCGACCGAAGCCTTGGAGATCCAAGATGTCCCGGCTGACCTGCTCGTGGTCGGCGGCGGCTATATAGGTATGGAACTGGGCACCGTGTATGCCGCTCTTGGCAGCAATGTCGTTGTGCTCGAGGCCATGCCATCGATATTGACCGGCGTCGACCCCGATCTCGTCCGGCCGGTCCTCCGCTCGGCACAGAAGGCCTTCAAAGAGATTCGGGTCAATACCAAAGTGCTAAGGATGGCCACCGCAGGGAAACAGATCAAGGTCACGATGGAGCTCGGTAAAGAAAAACGGGAAGAGTTGTACGACCGAGTGTTGGTGAGCGTCGGACGCGCTCCCAACTACGGCGATCTGGGATTGGAGAACACTCAAGTCACCAAAGACGACAAAGGGTTTGTCAAATGCAACGCCCAGCAACAAACCGACGATCCCCATATCTATGCCATAGGCGACGTCAATGGCGGTGCGCTGCTGGCGCATCGAGCCAGCAAAGAAGGCAGAATCGCCGTAGAGGCGATTCTCGGCGAGCCGAGCGCTTTTGAGAATATCGTGATTCCTGCCGTCGTGTACACGGACCCTGAAGTTGCCTGGTGCGGAATGACCGAAATGGAAGCGAAGGAACGAAACAGTGATGTCAGAGTGGCCAAATTTTTATGGGGCGCCTCCGGCAGAGCGCTCACGCTGGATCGTCCAGACGGCCTAACCAAACTGATCGTGGAGCCCGAAACGGAACGAGTTCTAGGCGTAGGCATCGTTGGCGTCGGCGCTGGAGAGTTGATCAGCGAAGGCGTCCTCGCCGTCGAAATGGGCGCGACCGCGAGAGACTTGGCCGAGTGCGTCCACCCCCACCCGACGCTCTCCGAAACCGTGATGGAAGCCGCTGAAAGTTTCTATGGGACGGCGACCCATATGATGAGCTCGCGCAAAAATGCTCAAAACTAAACTGCCGCCTGGCATCAAAAGCGGCGTTGCCTGAAATCGCGAAGAGGTCTGGCCTCCACGGCCGCAGGCGGGCAAGTGCGGCGCCCCAGTGGCCATCTCCGGTCTTCTAGGCTCCGTTGTCTGCTTTGTGGACTTGGAATTAGCACGCGACCTGTGGCAGAGTTACCCATCGCAGGAAGCTCAGTAACCGACGCGAGGTTAGCCCTTTGATCAAACAGAACCGGCTGACAAACCTTCTGATTGAGCTCATCAAGATCGACAGTCTCTCGCGCAAAGAGCGAAACGTCGCTCTGCGTCTCAAACGGGAGCTGGAAGAACTGGGAGCGGAAGTGTCGATCGATGATGCGGGGGAGAGGGTTGGCGGCGACACCGGCAATGTCATAGCTCAGTTTCCCGGCAACACGACCGGAGTCCCTCCCCTCCTTCTTTCCGCACACATGGACACTGTCGCCCCGGGCGAAGGCATTGCGCCCGTTCTGGATGGCGACATCCTGCGGACAGACGGTAGAACGGTGCTCGGTGGAGATGACAAAAGCGGTGTGGCTATTATTTGCGAGGTGTTACGCGTCATCAAGGAAAACGATATTCCTTGTGGCGAGATCGATGTCGTCTTCACGATCTGTGAGGAAGCCGGATTGATCGGAGCTAAATGCCTCGACGTCAGCCGACTACGGGCGCGGACGGGACTCGTATTGGATAGTGACTCGTTGGGTTTCCTGTTCACGAGGGCCCCTGCGGCCAATCGTATGGAATTTCATGTGCGCGGCCTTGAGGCCCACGCCGGAGTCTGCCCGGAGAAAGGCCTCAGCGCCGTCAAGGTGGCCGCCGAAGGGATCGCGCGGATGAAGCTTGGCAGGATCGATGAAGAAACGACGGCGAACATCGGGCTCGTCTCGGGCGGCATGGCCGTCAACATCGTGCCGAACCTGGTCACGCTCAAAGGTGAAGCAAGAAGCCACAGCGAGGAAAAATTGGAGCGGCAGACCCAACATATGCTCCGCTGCCTGCAAGAAGCGGCCGCCGGCTATACGCTGGACATCGACGGAAAGCACTTTCAGGCGACCATCGATGCAAAGATCGAGCGGGATTACAACCGCATGCACGTTGCCGACAACGCCGGCATCGTGCAGCTGGTCCGCGCCGCGGCAGAGAATCTCAATCTAGAACTCAGGACTATGGCTACCGGCGGCGGTTGCGACGCCAACGTGCTGAATCAAAAAGGCCTCGAGGTGGCAAATCTTTCCACCGGAATGCGCGACATTCATACGGTCAATGAGTGGTTGAACCTGAATGATCTTTATATTTCCGCGCAAATCGTCTTGGAAATCGTCAGGCTCAACGCCGCAAAGAGGTAGGCCGTCCTTCATGAGCCGGCGCACAGAGCAAGTCGCGAGCCATGCCGATGCGCGGTGAGGATATCGGGGTTCTGCTTAAGCAGGACCGGGGACAGTTTCTCGAGTTCCTGAGCGCCTATGAGGTTCGGCGGGGCTCGTCACAGAAGAAACGAGAAGAAGATCTTGCGAGGGAAATAGCTCGCATTGTGTCCGCAATGGCGAATGCTGACGGCGGCACTCTTCTCGTTGGGGTAGAGTCGGATAAAACGATCACCGGTATTCCTCATGATCCGAACGAGCTTCAGGCCTGTATCCAGGCCCCCGGGATGCTTCTCACCCCACCGCTCAATGCCGCAACAGAAAAAATAAAACTGGGCAACCTGCAGCTTGTCAAGTTCGACGTTCCTTCAGGACTCGAACTTTACCGCTTTACCGGCGGTCGTTCCTTTTACCGCATTGCGACCGAAACGCCGTCGCTCCCCCCGGAACAGATCCAGAGCCTCAAAGAAGCCAAAAGAACCATCATCTACGAAAGGCAGCAAGCGCTGAATGCGACGTCGGACGATTTGGACACGGCGGCCATTGAGGCGTTCAAAACCAAAATCCAAGATCCTCGAGCACCGCTATTCCTTTTGACTCAGGGTTATCATTTGCTGGATACCTCCCAGGGACGGCCAGTGCCCAACATGGCGGCGCTTCTTCTCTTCGCCAAAGATCCGCTGCGTTGGCATCCCCGATGCGGCATCGACTTTGTGAAATACGAGGGGACGGAGCGCCAGCATGGCGCTTCCCTTAACATCGTTAAGCGACTTCGCTTCGAGGCGCCGCTGGTCCAACTGATCGACGAGGCCGTGGGCCGGATCAAGGAACATATCCGGGAGCGCACAATCCTGCACGATCTATTTTTTCGCGAGCGATTGGAATACCCGACCTTTGCCTGGCAAGAAGCGGTGGTCAACGCTGTGGCCCATCGCGATTACAGCATCACGGGAGCTTCGATCGAAGTCTGGATGTTCGACGATCATATTGCGGTGCGCAGCCCTGGCCTACCGCCGCCGCCGGTCACGCTCGATCAGTTGCGCCAGCATAAGAGCGTCCACTTCTCGCGCAACCCACTCATCGTCCGGGTCCTGGCGGATATGGGGTATCTCAGGGAAATGGGCGAAGGGGTGCCAAGGATGTTTCAGGAGATGGAGCACTACGGACTGCGGCCACCGGAGTTTTCCGCCGATAGCTTTCTTTTTACCGTAACTTTGCGCAATACCCCCGTGTACGACGAGGACACTCTACGGTGGCTCAATCAGTTCCCGGCGGCTCACATTAGTTTTCGTCAACGGCGGCTGCTCGCCTTCGCCTACTGCCACGGCAAAACTTTTTCGACAGCGGAGTACCAACGCCTGGCCGAGGTGGACCGCGACACCGCGTATCGCGAAATTCGCGCGTTGGTGAAAAATGGCATCGTCGCTCCGCTCAAACCGAAGAGCCGGAGCTATCGAATCATCGAACGGCTCTGAGAAAAGTCTCGAGTTGCGCGTCTCGGGTCTCGAGTTGCGGTCAAGATACGCGCGAATGATTCAACCCTCGAGGATTGGAGGGTTTCGGCAGGGAATTATGGAATTCTCCGAGTTGACACGGCTGGCCAGCGGGCACGTCGAAGCGAGGATTATCCAGGCGGCGGTGCAACTACGCATCTTCGATTGTATCGGCAGCCAGTCCGTGGACGCTCCCGCTGTCGCTTCGGCTCTCGGGCTCGACCCCAAAGCCACGGAATTATTGTTGAACGCACTCACGGCCGTCGACCTGCTGCACAAACGGGATAACCGCTACTCTATCGCCGCGGTTTCAGCGAAGCATCTGTTGCGAACCTCTCCGGAATATCTCGGCGGCATGATCCTCTTCGACGCGTCATTATGGAATTGCTGGGGGAAGCTGGCCGAAGCTGTTCGCTCCGGCATGCCGGTTCGAACACCGGACATGTATCAAGAAGACCCTTCGGAAACCGAGATTTTCATCAACGCTATGGACTCGCTGGTTAACGCCCGCGGTGATGCCGACATCGTCGCGAATACCATCGACTGGAGCGGCGTTACCGAGTTGCTTGATGTCGGCTCGGGTCCGGCAAGCTTTCCGATCGCGCTCTGCAAACGTTTCCCGAAGCTTCAGGCCACGATTTTCGATCTGCCCGGCACTGTTGCGATCGCCGAAAGGTATGTTCGGAAAGCGCGTATGGCAGAAAGAATCCGGCTCGTTGCCGGGGACTTTCGAACGGACCCGATCCCGGGAAATTACGACGTCGTTTTCCTTTCGAACATCATTCACGGTGAAGGCGAGCAAGAGAACGCGTCGCTAGTACATAAACTGGTCGCCAACCTCAAAGCGGGCGGACGGATTGTGGTCAAGGACCATATCCTCGAGGATAGCCGCACAACCCCGACTGTCGGCGCCGTCTTCAGCTTGCTGATGCTTCTAACGACCGAGTCGGGCCGCTGTTACAGCTTCACCGAAGTCAAAGGTTGGATGGAGCGAGCCGGCTTATCCCACGTGCAGCAGATCGACCTACCGCCGCCCCTCACTTCTTCTTTAGTGATCGGCGCGCAGTAGTGTTCTCGCTTTCGGGTCTCGGGTTTCGTGTTTCGCGTTGGGGGAGGAGGAACCTCCGGGGTCGATGCGGGCCGCAGCCGCTCGTTCATGTGAATAAACGCCGCTTAGCATAGCGCAAAATTGTGCTACACTACTGAGACACTCGCAGCCGAAGAAAGGTTGTCGCCATCGACGAACTAGAACGAAAGGCCAGAGAGCAGGCGGTCATCGAAAATCTAAAACCGGCCTGCCTATGCAACAAAATCCGCAAAGGCACTGTGCTCAAAGCCATCCACGCCGGCGCTAAGACTTTCGATCAAATCAGTAAACGCACCGGAGTCGGAACCGGCCCGTGCGGGGGCAGACGTTGCGGCTCGATGGTTCGGGGGATGTTGGGAGAGCCTGTGGTAAGTTGCACCGACTGTGGCTGGCCGGTCTTAGCGGGAACTTCTCCGCAGGTCTGCCCGCGCTGTGAGTATGCCAAGCAGGAAAGCTGAAACCGAAACCCCGATAGGATTTCCCTGGATGATCGGCCGGCCCGTGCCGGCAACGAGAATTACCAACGATCCGTGCCCATCGCCCACCGATCCAAGCTTGCCAGATATTCGCGAAATAACACCATGCGCATCGCCACGGCGCGACGCACACGGTCTTGACGATCCTCGGTCGTGGCGTAGTGTTTGAGGAATTCTTGGCTGCCGTGTCCTTCTTCGTCTTCGGTAATTCTTCGGTAAGGTTGTTTTATCCATTCCGGCACGGACGGTGACTTCAGACACATCTGAATCAAATAGTTGGCGACCGTTTCGCCTGCGAGGGATAGACCGGCGATGCGCTCGCAGGTATCGTTCAGCCCTTCCATGGCGTTGAACATGGCTATCTGCGCCGGCAGAGGTCTATAGTCGAACGGATCGGCGCCCCAATCACTAATTCGCTTCGATAGCAGCCCCGCATGGACCATTTCCTCATGGGCCGATTCCGCCATCGTAGCTTTGACGTCCAATTCGGGCGTGGTCTTGAGCCAGGTGCCGAAGAGATCGGCTGCGCGCAGCTCGTTAAACAGCCGGCTCTGCATGACGCGGAGGCGTTGGTGATCGGTCGTCAACGGAATATAACTGTAGGCGGGCGGGTTATGGTCCAGGCTCCGGCAGAAATCATGCACCGGGCCGAGCAGCTCTTGCACAAAGGCTTCGCTATCCATACCTGGTTCGTCCTTTTAACCGGCTAGGTCTTCCAACCGCCAATCGACGCAGTTGCGGCATTTCTCTTGTCACCCTATCCGGTTTTGATGAATTACCTTATCACAGCCGGCATTGTACCGAAATCAGTGCAATTCGTGAACCGGCTCGCCCATTCCCATTCGCCGCGCTGAGACTGCCGGAGACTTTACTGGCAGCAACAGGCTGAAAACACTTCCGACACCGGGCTCGCTGGAGACCTGTATTCGTCCACCCAAGGCTGCCGCCAGCTTCTTGCAAAGTCCGAGACCCAATCCAGTGCCACCGTATTGCCGGCTTGAAGATCCATCCAGCTGGCGGAAATCTTCGAAGATAACATCTTGATCTTCCCTCTTGATTCCGATGCCGGTATCCGCCACGGCGATCTCCAGAAATTTGTCTACGCCCTGGTGTGAGAAGCGAACGTTTAACTCGATCTTGCCCTTCTCCGTAAATTTGAGCGCGTTGGTCAAGAGCTGCACGAGGATCTGTTGCAGCTTTTGGGCGTCGCTTTCGATAGTCTCAATGGGCGACTCCAAATTGATGCCAAACTGGATCGGTCGTTCGCGAATCAACCTCTGCGTCATCATCTCCAATCCGGCGAGGATTTCTCTCAATCGAACAACCTCGAATTGGGCATATGACGTGTCTGCCTCCAACCGTGAAAAATTCATCAGATTGTCCATCAGACTGGCCAACTCCTGGCCATTGGCGACCATCCGGTCCAGGATATCTCTCGCGTCCCCCGTAAAGCTCGGATCTCGCAACACTTCGCCGTAGCCGATGATCGTACTCACCGGGGTTCTGAGCTCATGACAAATATTGGCGACAAATTGCTTTTTCACCCTGTCCATTTCAAGTAGTTTTTTGTTCACGGCTTCGGCTCTGTTGTAGGCGTTGAGTGACTCTTCATACAGCCGTCCGTTTTCCAGAGAGAGGGCCAGCTGCTCGGTCAGGAGGGCCAATAGACGGAGATCTTCGGCGCTGTATTCTTTGCCTAACCGCTTGCGGCCAAAACCGACGATCCCCCGAATGTCTCGTTCGAAAATGATCGGAATCAGGAGCTCACATCGCAATGACTCAAAGATTCGGAGCAACACCTCACGACCTTCTCTAAATTGCGGGTTCGTCATCACCTCGGCGCGAGTCACCCCGTGATGATAGAATGTCGGCTTGACCCGTGCCAGTGACTGCACTGCCGCTATCATGGCCGCTGCGCCCGCCGTTCCAAGACTCACATATTCATCCGAACCTTTGGGTCGATAGGCAAGCGCGGCCGCCGGGATCCCTACACGCTCGCTAACCATTCGAATAAAGCCCTCCGCCAATACCGGCGCAGTGGCCAAAGAGCGAAGAAACAAACTTACCTCTTCCTGAACCTGCGCCGCGTCATAGTCCTGGCGATAAACGTATCGATCCACCACCCCTTCGACCCACCGAAGGAGGGGGTTGAAAAGCAAGACGATCAGGACCGAAAAGAAAAGCGCAACGAGTGGATCGTTTTCGTAGATGCCCGCCCAGGGGCCGACCAGGAGCACCACGACCGCGTAGGCGACCAACAGCAACGCCGTCAACGCGATCCGACTTAAGGCTATCTTTAGAGCATTGCCGAGATCGAAAAGGCTGTATTTCAAGAGCGCGTAAGCGACCGAAAAAGGGAAAAACACCGTCGGCACCAGGGCCAAGTTATAGGGAATCGGCCAGCGGAACGAGCTGGTCAAGACGGTGCCGGCCGTGGGCAAAAGGAATCCAAGCACCGCGCCAACGAACATCACGCGTAACCTGGACCGCTCCAAGCTCGGCAACGGACCCCGAAGCGCTGACCACACGATTCCCAAGAAGGTAAAAGCTCCCAAACAGGTAAAGGCGTAATTGACCCGAAACACACCGATCCACTGTTCGACAGGGCCAAAGAAGGTTGCGCTATTCATCCACCCCAGCAGCAGGGCGGCGCCATAGATGACCACAAGCCGGACTCGGTGCGACTGCCACAACGGTTGGCCGGTTTTCAGCAACCAGGCCAGGTGAATGCCGGCGCTTGGAGTGAGGATCAAAGCAAAATTCCTGATCTCCTTTGGCAAATGGCCGGTGGTCATGTAATCAAAGGTCGTCTCAAACCAGAGGAATACTGCCAGGACCATAGAACAAAGCGGTAAAGCGGCAGGCGACGATGCTTGATAATAATAGGGAGCCAGACCGATGATCAGGAACGCGAGTCCCGTCACCACATAAATGCCGAACGTCAAAAACCAATCATTAAAAGAAAACGTCATGGAGGGAATGATGAGAACTAATGTCTGCCCGTCGCGGGCGACTGTATACCGAAAAGCCGTCCCCGGGGCGGCATTATTGACGACCCGATACAGCTCGCCACGCTCGGGCAGCGTCTCTCCGTCGACACTCAGCACCCGGTCCAAGGACTTCAAGCCGGCAAGCGGCCCACTCCACTCAGGCAGAAAGTAGGGTCCTACCGTCAAGTTTTCGTGAATAAAAAAACCGGGAAATGGCCGGCGGATCCAGTGAAAGGAGGAGATCAGGGCTGCGCTGACGAGGCTGACGGCAAAAACAGCCATCACGGCGATCAGGCAGCGTCGTTGCCACGGTCGATGGCCCATAAGTCCTCCTCGCAGGCAGACGATCTTGACCTCCGCCCTCTAGCAAGACTGATCAGCCTCTGTCAAGGCGATCAATAAACGTTAAGGTGTAGAAGAGGTGCCGGTTAAAAGGAGGGACCGCGGACGGACGAAACGGGCGGAAAACCGACGCATGGCCAGCCCAAGGATCCGCTCGGCCCGGTTAAATCTTTTCGATGATTTCGCCGGACAGGACCAGGCGAGTTTGGCGACCTAGAAGATCCAACAAGACCGCAACCCGCTCGCTCCCTTTCATATTTTTTTCGAAGATCGCCTCGAGACCAGAGAACGGCCCTTCATTGATTTTTACCGAGTCGCCTGCCTTTACGGCCATGGGCTCGATCCGGGCAATACCGTCAGGGCAACGGTCTCGCAGCGAAGCGATGATGTCCTCTCCAACCTCGGCGATTTCGTTTCCAAATTTCAAAAAATCTTTGACGCCCGGGGAATACCGCGCCGCCTTTCCGGAGATCACCAGGTCAAGACGACAAAACAGGTATCCGGGAAAAAGCGGCACCAATACCCCCTGGAATTTGCTTCCGATTCGCCGCCGCGCTTTCATCCACGGCAGAAACACCTCTACCTGTAGATCCGCAAACCGCTTCTCAACTTCTCTTTCCCGATTGGCCTTGCTGTGAACCGCGTACCAACGAAGACCGGGTTTGATCTGTAAGTTTTCCTGACTCATGAATTGGACATTGCGCGCCGTTAGTTTGGTAACGAGCCCGAGCACTCCCCGCATGTTAACAGAAACTCACTAAGATGATAACTCGCGGCGCCTTGTCTTTCGTGGTTCGTTGGAGCGAGGCTTCGACCTCGAACTGCAAAATTCCTTGACTTTACGTAGAAATAAAGCTTCAATAATCCCTGTAGGAGCTGAATCGAAGGGACCGTTCCTCAGCGGCGTCTAAAAAGCCAAAGGATCATTGGCTTTTGACCAAACAGTGAGAGGAGGTCGAATGCAAACCTTGATAGACTTCCGGGTATTCCCCGAACCCGCTTCTCATTGCGCCCTCTCTGACTACGGTTACTTTCTCAGCTCAAGCTGATGAACAAGCTAGACTCATCATTCTCGCCCGTTTGCAGCCCGATTCAAAATCGTCACAGTTTTTTCGTTTTGCCCGGCGTGTTCCTGGCGCCGTCGACAGGAACCGTTCGGAAACCCGCAAGCCAGGGAATTATTTGCGCAAAGGGAGGCTCCCGGAATGGATCACAACGGAGAGTTTGAAAAGATCATAAAAAAGGACAGAGACCTTCATCATGCCAGATCATGGCGTGGAAACCTCCTGGGCTATCTCGAGAAAGTCAAAGAAGATCCCACCGTCGCGAAACTAGCTCACGCCCGGCTGTACGATATCATCATGAAGGCCGGCGTCCGAGACATCCAAGACAGCGGCGATCCCCACGTCAAGCGGCTCTATAAAGACGAAGCCATCAAAGTATATGATTTTTTCGCCGACGAATTTTTCGGCATCGAGAAAACCATGTCCCAGATCGTCCGGTATTTTCACGCGGCCTCGCTCAAAGGCGAGGAGAGCCGTCAAGTCCTTTACCTGATGGGACCGGTGGGCTCCGGCAAAAGCTCGCTCGTTGAAAAGCTGCACCGGGGGCTGGAGCAAAGCGATCCCTTTTATGCGATCGAAGGTTGCCCCATGTTCGAAGAGCCGCTTCATTTGATTCCTCGCCATCTTAGAAAAGAGTTCGAGAAGATGCTGGGGGTGCACGTCGAAGGCGACTTATGCCCGGTCTGCCGTTTTCGCTTGAAAGAAGAGTTCGCCGGCAAGTACGAGGAATTCCCCGTGGCGACGGTTGAGTTTTCGAAGCGTGGACGCATCGGCATCGGAGTCGTCCCCCCTGTGGACCCGAACAATCAGGATACGTCGGTGTTGATTGGCAGCGAAGATATCTCAAAGCTGGATCTCTATTCGGAGGGCGATCCGCGCGTGCTGGAATTGAACGGCGCGCTGAATATCGGCAATCGCGGCGTCGTGGAGTTTATCGAGGTCTTCAAGAATGAAATCGAATACCTTCATTGCATGATCACGGCGACGCAGGAAAAAGTCATCCCGGCGCCGGGAAGACATGGGCTGGTTTATGTCGACACCGTCATTGTCGCTCATTCGAACGAAGCCGAATGGCAGAAGTTCAAGTCCGACCACACCAACGAGGCCATTTTGGACCGGATCGTGGTGGTCCGAGTGCCGTACAACCTGCGACTGTCGGAGGAAGTCAAGATCTACCAGAAAATCATCCGCAACTCGGATTTCCGCGCCCACGTGTCGCCCCACACCCTGGAGATCGCGTCGATGTTCGCGATCCTCTCGCGGCTCGAACCGACGAACAAATGCGATCTGATGACCAAGCTCAAGCTCTACAACGGCGAAGAAGTCGTCGAGAAAGGGCGCACCAAAAAAGCCGACGTGCAGGAGCTGCGGGATGCCTCGAAGCGAGAAGGCATGTCCGGCATCTCCACCCGTTTTATCATGAAGGCTTTGGATAACGCCCTTTCGGATAATACCGCGGGCAATTGCATCAATCCCATCAATGTTCGGGAAGCTTTGATCAACATGGTCAAGGAGGCCGATCTTTCGGACGACATGCGCAAACAGTACCTGGAATTCCTGCAGGACACGCTACACAAGGAATACCTGGAGATTCTAGAGAAGGAGATCACGCGCGCGTTCGTCTACTCCTACCATGAGCAAGCCGAGGTGCTGTTCCAAAACTATCTGGACCATGCCGAAGCCTACGTGAACAAGAGCAAGGTCAAGGACCGCAACACCAAGGAAGAGCTGGCTCCCGATGAAGGTTTCATGAAGTCGATCGAGGAGCAGATTGCCATCATTGGATCGGCCGCCGACGGTTTTCGTCAAGAAGTGATCGCCTATCTGTGGGCCGCCAACCGCCGGGGCGAAAAAATCGACTTTGAGAGCTACGAGCCTTTGAAGGAAGCTATCGAGAAGAAGTTGATCACCTCGGTGCGAGATCTGAGCCGGGTCATCACCAAAGCGCGCATGCGCGACGACGAACAGTCCGAGAAATACAATACCATGGTGAAGAATCTTCTCGACAACGGGTACTGCCACAGCTGTGTGGATGTCGTTCTCAAATATGCGGCGAACAATCTTTGGAAAGACTGACCGCTCCTTCCGGATGATATTCCGGCGCCACCGTGGACACGATCTTTCGAACCTACCACCCCTCTTCCGGACAGCGCAGCGACCGTAGCGCGGGGGATCGCCTGCGCCATCGTCAGAAGGTCCGCGAAGCGATTCGCAACAACATCGCCGACATCATCGCCGAGGAATCGATCATCGGTAAGGACCACAATCGCATCGTCAAAGTGCCGATCCGCGGAGTGAAAGAATTTCGCTTTGTGTACGGCGAAAATGCCCCCGGCGTCGGTCAAGGCGGCGACGGAGAGGTCCAGCCCGGCCAATCCGTCGGCAAGGGCAAAGATGGGGCACAGGGCCACCAGGCCGGCGATCGCCCGGGCGTCGATTACTATGAGACCGAAGTGACCCTGGATGAAATCATCGACCTCATGTTCGAAGACCTCGAATTACCCGACTTGGATCGCAAACATTTGCGCCAGATGGAGGTCGACCGGCAATACCGGCCCAAGGGCTATAGAAAAAAAGGCATCCGCGTGCGACTCGATAAGAAGCGCACCGCCCGGTCCCGGGTCAAGCGAAAAAAGGCCGCCCAACGAGCCGACGTCGCCGGCCTGCGTTCCGAGCGATTCCCCTTTCATAAGGACGACCTCCGATATCACCACACGGTGACCGAAACGCGCCGGGAATCCAACGCCGTTGTGCTGTGCATCATGGATACCTCCGGCTCTATGGACACCATGAAGAAATACCTGGCGCGGAGCTTTTTCTTCCTGCTCTACCGCTTTCTCTGCACTCGTTACCAGAACGTGGAAATCGTCTTTATTGCGCATCACACCGAGGCGCGCGAAGTCACCGAAGAGGAATTTTTCCACAAGGGAGAGTCCGGCGGGACCTTTATTTCGTCGGGTTACACCAAGGCTCTTGAAATCATCTATGAACGCTACCATCCGGGACTTTGGAATGTCTATGCGTTTCATTGCTCGGATGGCGACAATTTCGAGTCCGACAATACAGCGGCTCTCAATGCGGCGAAAGAGCTTGCCCACATCTCCAACTTGTTCGGCTACGGGGAAATCAAACCTCTGGGAGCCGGCTATTACGGCAGCAGCATGATTCAGTTTTTCGCGCAGATTCAGGAACCCAATTTCCAAACCGTCCAAATTCAGCGCAAAGAAGACATCTGGCCGTCGTTCAAGGTCTTCCTCAGCAAAGACCGCGTTCGGGACGACGCGGCTTGAGCTGCTCCAACATGTCGGCGAGCTACTCCATTGAAGATCTGCAGAACTGGAACCAGCGGATCGCCGAACTGGTCGCCGCGTTCGGCCTGGACCCGTATCCGCAGGAGTTCGAGATCTGCGACTATGAACAAATGCTCTCTTATATGGTTTACTCCGGGATGCCGTCGCACTACCCCCACTGGTCGTACGGAAAGGCGTATGAGAAACTCAAGACACTTTACGATTACGGATTGAGCGGGCTGCCCTATGAGATGGTGATCAATTCGAATCCCTGCATCGCGTATTTGATGCGCGATAACAGTATCGCCTTGCAGGTCATTACCATCGCGCACGTCTACGGGCACAACGACTTTTTCAAAAACAATTTCACGTTTAAGAGCATCCGCGCCGAATTTACGATCGAGACCTTCAAGACTCACGCGAACCGCGTGCGTTGCTATATCGAAGACCCCAGCATCGGACTTGAAAAGGTCGAGCACATCTTGGATGCGGCCCATGCCCTGTCGCTGCAATGCCGGCGCAACCTCGCTATTCGCAAACAAACCGAAGAGGAGCAGCGCGAGGCAAAACTGAGTGAATCGAAGCCTTCCCACGATGCCTTTCAGTCGATTCATCGACGTCAGGAGTGGAATCCGCCCGATCTGGCCAAGGTTCCGCTGTACCCTGAAGAGGATATCCTACTGTTCATCCGCGATCACAATCCGCGCTTGGCCGAGTGGGAGAAGGACCTCCTGACCATCGTCCATGAGCAAGCGCAGTACTTCATCCCGCAGATTGAAACGAAAATTATGAACGAGGGCTGGGCGAGCTTTTGGCACAAGCGTATTCTCGACACGTTGGATCTACCCCAGAACCTGAAGATGGAATTCATCGTCCGGCACGCGCAAGTGCTGAGCCCGGTGCCCGGCGGAATCAACCCGTACCACGTCGGCATCAAGATCTGGGAGGACATCGAAAAGCGCTGGAGCGAAACGAGGCCGGAAAAGGACAGCGATCCCAAGCCAAAGAGGAAAACCGCCAAGGAAAAACTGTTTGAAGTCCGTGAAGTCGAGCGGGACACCTCCTTTCTGCGCCGTTACCTGACCGTAGATCTGGTGCGCGAGCTGAATCTATTTGAGTACCAATCGCGGGGGGATGAACAGGTCGTTAGCCGCGTCGCCGATGACGACGGCTGGCGCTCGATCAAAGATACCTTGATCCAAAATGTCGGAACCGGAACCATTCCGGTGATCAAAGTGGAAGACGCGGATTATAATCAAAACCGCACCCTGTTTCTGAGGCACTCTCATGACGGGCGGGATCTCCAACTCGAATACGCCGAGAAGACGCTGCAGTACCTGCGACAATTGTGGGGTTGGGACGTCGCTCTGGAAACGGTCATCAACGAGAAAAAATCCCTCCTCTGTTTTTCCGGCGATAAACTGATCATTAAACCCGTTTAGTGCCTGGCCCATCTTCACGGGTCCCATTCGTTGATAACAAAATAGACTTGCGTGACTGTATTCCGTATTTCGGAGTGCCCTGATGGAAATGCGAAAGGAGATGGCGGCCATTCAGGCGCGCATCGCCAACCGGCTCGATCCAGAGCTCATTGGTGACCGCCGTCTGGCCGGAGTCATCGGCGAATCTCCGTCGCAATACTCCAAGAGTCCGGCTTTATGGAATGCGGCCTTTCAGTCACTCGGTATCGACGCGGTCTATCTGGCCTTTGACGTCAGTCGAAAAGGGCTCAAGGAACTGACGTCGGCTCTGAGGGATTCGAGTCGCCTGCTGGGCGTCAACGTCACGGTCCCCCACAAGGTCACGATCATGCAATTTCTCGACGAGCTGGATCTCGGCGCCGCGCACGTTCAAGCCGTCAACACCATTGTCCGAACGGCAACCGGCCGGTTAGTCGGTTACAACACCGACGGCGAGGGGTTTCTGGACAGTCTTCTAAAAGTACAGCCGGGCCAGTCGAAAAGTTTCATGGAATCGCTCAAAAATCTGGACGTGTTGCTCCTGGGCGCTGGAGGTTCGGCCCGCGCGCTGGCCTTCCATCTCGCGGAACGATTGGGCCGCGGCCGGCTGCTGATCTGCAATCGAACCATCGAGCACGCGCTCGCCTTGGCCGACGAAATCGGCAAAATCGGCCAAAACGTTTTGGCCTTCGGCGAACAAGAACTGCCCCAGCGGGCGCCCGACGTCGGACTCATTGTGAATTGCACGACCAAAGGGCAGAGCGGCGTTCAGAGGCAAGCCCAGAGCAAGCTCATTTCGATGGCGCCCTACTCTGCTCTCGCGCCGGCGCACCCTGTTGCGTTCCCTGAATCCGAGCACGACGAGGCGGATGCACAGGGAACGGCGGCACAGTCCTCTCGGGCGGACATTCAAAGGAACAACGAAACCTCGCTCACAATCGCGGCCTCCATCCCGGCGAATGTCCCCTTCTACGACTTGATCTATTCCCCCGAAGAAACGGTCTTTCTCCGCCATGGGAGGCTGACCGGTCATAAAACGATGAACGGCAAAGGCATGATCATCAACCAAGCCGCCATCAGTTTCTGCCGCAGAATCTGCCGCACCGAGCTGCGCTCCAGAAGACTCGACGAAACGAAAACGTATCGACAAGTCCTGGAAACAATGTACCGCGCTTGGTAGAGACCCGCGATCAAAGCTCAGAGCTGCAGGCGATTCAGCCGCAAAGCATTGCCAATGACGGATACCGAGCTGAAGGTCATGGCGACACTGGCGATGATCGGGCTCAGCAGCATGCCGAAGAACGGATAGAGCACGCCCGCCGCGATCGGGATTCCCAGCACGTTATAGATAAATGCAAAGAAGAGATTCTGCCGGATGTTCCGCATGGTCCCGCGGCTCAGCCTGCGCGCCCGGACGATGCCGCGCAAGTCGCCCTTCACGAGAGTCACGCCGGCGCTTTCCATCGCTACGTCCGTTCCGGTCCCCATAGCGATGCCGACATGCGCCTGGGCGAGCGCCGGTGCGTCATTGACTCCATCCCCTGCCATCGCCACCATCCGACCCTCCGCCTGCAGACGCTTCACGACCTCTACTTTTTGCTCGGGCAAAACATCGGCGAGAACTTCATCTATGCCCAGTTTTCTGGCAACTGCTTCCGCGGTCGTGCGATTGTCCCCGGTTAGCATCACGATCCTGATTCCATCCTCATGGAGCATCCGGATCGCCTCAGGGGTGGATGGCTTGATAGGGTCGGCGACGCCCAGCAACCCGGCGACAGCTCCCTCAACGACAACATACATCACCGTCTGTCCGTCCCTTCTAAGCTCCTCAGCTCGCTCCCACAGGTGACCCGCATCAATGTTTAGTTCCTCCAAGAGTTTACGGTTTCCGAGCGCGACTCGCTTTCCCTCGACGGAACCGACGACACCCTTGCCCGTGATCGAGCGAAACTCGCGAGCGTCGGCGAGCTTCACGCCTCTCTCTTCGGCGCCATGAACAATGGCCGCCGCCAGCGGATGCTCGCTGCCCCGCTCGAGGCTGGCGGCGAGGTATAGGAGCTCACCCTCGTCTTGTCCCCGCCCGGGAACCAAAGACACCAAACGCGGTTTGCCTTCGGTCAGGGTTCCCGTCTTGTCGACCACCAACGTGTCGATCTTCTCCAAAACCTCCAAGGCTTCGGCATTCTTAATCAGCACTCCGGCAGCGGCGCCCCGGCCTGTGCCGACCATGATCGACATCGGCGTTGCCAAGCCCAGGGCGCATGGGCAGGCGATGATCAGCACGCCGACGGCGTTGAGCAGGCCGTAAGCCATCGAAGGCTCCGGCCCGAATAAGGCCCATATGATGAACGTTAAAACCGCGATCAGAACGACCGCCGGAACAAAATAGGCAGCCACGATGTCCGCCAATTTCTGGATCGGCGCGCGGCTGCGCTGTGCTTCCGCCACCATGCGCACGATCTGGGCCAAGAGCGTATCGCTGCCGACGCGCTCGGCTCGCATGACAAAGCTACCCGTGCCGTTCACCGTTCCACCGGTAACCTTGCTGCCTTTTGTCTTTTCAACCGGAATCGGCTCGCCGGTAATCATCGACTCGTCGACAGAAGTCGTTCCCTCCAGCACGACTCCATCCACTGGAACCCTTTCCCCGGGACGAACCCGCAGCCGATCTCCAGGTTTGACACGCTCCAGCGGTATGTCGACTTCCGTACCGTCGTCGCGGATGAGACGAGCCGTGTTCGGCGCGAGACCCAATAGAGCTTTGATCGCTCTGCTCGTCTTGCTGCGGGCACGCAGCTCCAGCACCTGACCGAGCAGCACCAGTGTCGTGATCACCGCGGCGGCGTCGAAATAGACTCCCACCTCGCCGCCGTGACTCCGAAACGAATGCGGAAAAATATCCGGAAAGAGAGTTGCGACGACGCTATAAGCGTAGGCGGTGCCGACGCCGACCGCAATAAGCGTGAACATGTTGAGGCTGCGGTTGACGATCGATGCCCAACCGCGCTGGAAGAACGGCCATCCCCCCCAGAGAACTACTGGAGTCGCGAGCACGAGCTGAAACCAGTTCAGCACTCGAGGAGAGAAGATGGCTTGGACCGGCTGTCCCGGAATCAAATCGGACATGGCGACAAGAGCAACCGGGGCGCTCAAGATGACGCTTACCCAGAACCGCCGCGTCATATCCACTAGTTCGGGATTTACTTCTTCCTCCAGAGTCACCGTTCGAGGCTCCAGAGCCATGCCGCAGATGGGGCAGGAACCCGGGCTGTCGCGCACGATCTCGGGATGCATGGGGCAAACGTACTCTGTCTTAATGGCAGGAGCCGAAGGGGCCGCTGGTTCAAGGGCCATGCCGCACTTGGGGCAAGCGCCGGGTTTGGTTTCGCGCACCTCGGGATCCATCGGGCAAACATAGAGTCCGCCCTTTGTTTCCTGGCTCCGAGGAGCGAGAGGCACATGCGCAGCGTACCCACGACCTTGGCCATTTAGAAATCGTTGCGGATCCTGCTTGAATTTCTCGAGACAGTGCTGGCTGCAAAAAAGATAGGTTTGTCCGTTGTACGTGTGCTTCCCCGCGGCGGTTTTTTCCTCAACATCCATTCCACAGATCGGATCAATCATATGTCCATTTCCCATTATCAACGAATTGCTTTCGCCAAGGGTCGCTCCGTTCCCCCTAATTTTACTGTGTCTTTTTCATTCCCCGCCCCATCCGCTCTGACATCTGCTTCATCATCCCGGACATGTCGCCCATCATTTTGGACATGTTCTGCATCTCTTCAGGCGTCATCTTGCCGCTCCCCATCATTTGACCCATGTCACCCATCATTCCGGACATCTCGCCCATCGTTTTTCCCATCCCCTTCATGTCCTCACTCTTCATCATCCCCTTCCCTTTCATCATCCCCCCCATGTCATTTCGCATCTCTCCCATATTCTCCTGCATCTCCTTCATCTTCCCCATCATCATCCCGCCACCCTGCATCCCTTTACCCTTCATCGGCATTCCCTCTTTGCTGGGCATTTCTTTTTTTTCCTGAGCCAAGAGAGGAAGGGCACCAAGCGCCCCTGACAACACCACCGCAATTAGAACGTTTTTCATGATAACCTCCTTTGTTTTTGAACTGTTTGATCTCCATACCTTATTTCACTTCGAACCTCCAACGAGACTAACATTAGTCCCAAGTTG
>DASTOD010000050.1:0-8465 GCA_035762645.1 Binatia bacterium
GCGGGCGCCGTCATTACTTTCACGGACATCAGCCGGCGCAAGGAGCGAGAGTTAGCTCTGCGTGAGAGTGAGGAGCGTTTTCGCCAGATCGCTGAAAATATCAAAGAGGTTTTTTGGGTCACCGATCCGCTCGCCAACGAAAGACTCTACGTCAGTCCGGCATACCAGGAGATCTGGGGTCGGAACCCGATGAGCGCTGGTCCTTTGTCTCAGTCTTGGCTCGGCTTTATCCATCCCGAGGATCTGGGAAGGGTGCTTTCAGCGGTAACAACGAATCAGGTAGCGGGAAAATTTGACGAGGAATATCGCATCGTGCGCCCCGATAACTCCGTCCGGTGGGTGAGAGATCGGGGGTTTCCGGTCAAAAATGAAGCCGGCCAAGTCTACCGTATGATCGGCATCGCGGAAGACATCACAAACCGGAAGCAGTCAGAGGCGAATTTGCAGAATCGCTATAAAGAGTTGGCGATTCTTCATGATCTCAGCCAGATGACGCTGATTTCTACGGATCTGAACGCCGTTGTGGAGAAAATTCTTGACCGCGCGCTCTCAGTTCTCTGCTTCGATCTGGGCAATATCCGGCTGTTTGAACCCCTGGGCCGTCTGCAAATCGGCGTTTACCGAGGCTATCGCGATCCGGAAAACATACGTCAGCATTATGGCGATTTGAAAAACGCGAGACGCAGCGCCATCGCCCAGCGGATCATTGCCTCCGGAAAAACCTTACTGCTCGAGAAGATCACGACAGCAGACGGTCTACCCGCATTTAAGCAAGAAGGCGCCTGTTCGGCCATCGTGGTGCCCATCACGACCGAAAACGAGACCCTTGGACTGGTCGAGGTTGGCAGCCGTGCGTCCCTTAGCTTACAAGCCGATGACGCTCGCCTTCTCGAAGCGATTGCAAATCAGATAAGCATCGCTGTGCAGAAAGCCAGGCTCGTCCAGGAGACGGAGCGCAGGGCGCACGAGCAGGAAGCGCTCAACATCATCGCCAAGGCCATAAGCCAGTCCCTTCATATCGATGAGTTATTAAAGATTGCTCTGGATAAGGTGCTGGAAGTATCCGGGCGTGAACGGGTGTCGATTAGGCTGAAGGATTCCGTCACGGCGCAGGTGGGATTGGCGGCGCACCGGGGCTTTTCACCAGAGGAGGTTGAGGAACTTCTTCGCCGGGCATCGCACCCGATCAGTGAAAAGGTTTTTGCGACCGGTCAGCCGCTGGTCATCAATAACTCTGAAAGAAGCGAACATTCCGAATCGCTGTTGCCCCAAAGTCAGTCGGTGGCGTGGATTCCGATAAAAGCCGGTACGAAAGTGGTGGGAATTTTGGCCGTGTCGGCTGCGCGCCCGGCTCCCTTCGACCTTCGCGAGATCGACTTGTTGCAAGCGATCGGAAACATGCTGGGCGTGGCGCTGGAGAATGCCAGGTTGTTCAGTGAGACCGAGGCCCGATATCGCGAGCTCCAAACTCTCCATGCGATCAGCAACACGATTTTAGGTTCTCTCGACCTGCGCGTCATGATGCAGCGGATTCTCGATCAGGCTGTCGACATCGGCCGGTTCGACCTCGGTTTGATCCGTCTGTTGGATGCCAGTGGGGAGCGCCTGGAGCCGATGGCCAGTAGCGGCTATCGCGACCCCAAAAATGTCGACGATCATCGCCGTAAGGTGGACGGTTATACGAGCGGGGCCGCCACCTCCCGAGTCATCGATGACAAAGCAGTTCACGTCGTCGATCTAAATCAAGTTGACGGGATGCGCACCTTTAAAAAAGAGGGTGTCCACACCATTGTGGCCGTTCCGCTTCGCGGTCACGGCAACGTGCTGGGGGTCATCCAACTTGGCACCCGCGCACCGCGCCAGTTTCAAGACAGCGAGCTCAAAATTCTGGAAGCGATCGGGCGACAGGCAGGAATCGCGATCCAGAAGGCGCGGTTTTATGAAGAGAGTCAGCGGGCCCGCGCAGCCCTGGCGGAGAAGGCGAAAGAGCTGGCCCATTCGAACGAGGAGCTGAAGCATTCCACCGGAGAACTCAAGCTTGCCAAAGAAAAGCTCGAGAAGGTCAATAGCGTCTTGACGGTGCAGGCTGCTGAACTCGCTCGTTCCAACACCGAGTTGGAGCAATTCGCCTATATCGCGTCGCACGACTTGCAGGAACCGTTAAGGATGGTGGCGAGCTACGTTCAGCTTTTGGCTCGCCGGTACAAGGGCAAACTCGATTCCGAAGCGGATGAGTTTATCGGCTTCGCGGTGGACGGCTGCAAGCGGATGCAGGGTTTGATCCATGCGTTGCTGGCCTACTCACGCATAGGGACAAAGCGTCGCGAACTCGAGCCAACCGACTGCGGCGCAGTGCTGGAAACTGCGATCAAGAATCTCCAGATCGCGATCGAAGAATGCCAGGCCGTGATCAGCCACGATTCTTTACCGACCGTCATGGCCGATCCCGTCCAACTGGGGCAACTGTTCCAGAACCTGATCGGCAACGCCATCAAATTTCGCGGTGACAAAGCGCCGGCCGTTCATATATCGGCCGAGCGAAGCGGCAACGAATGGGTGGTCTCCTTTGGCGATAACGGCATCGGCATCGACCCGCAGTATTACGACCGCATTTTCGTTATCTTTCAGCGATTGCACAATAAAGAAGAGTACCCGGGCACGGGCATCGGACTGGCGTTATGCAAGAAAATCGTGGAACGGCACGGCGGCCGCATCTGGGTGGAATCCGAGCCGGGAAAGGGCTCGACATTTCGCTTCACCCTGCCGGTGTAAGGACCGTATCGAAGGAAAGGAAGAGCTATGACTACTCCCGACGCATCCATCCAGGTCCTATTGGTGGAAGATAACCCCGGAGACGTCCGGTTGACGATGGAAGCGCTCAAAGAAGGAAAACTACTCAACCAGGTAGCCGTCGTTGGGGACGGTGTGGAGGCGCTCTCGTTTCTCCGCCGGGAAGGGAAATATCTCAGAGCGCCTCAGCCGGACCTTATCCTGTTAGATCTCAACTTGCCCAAAAAGGATGGCCGGGAAGTTCTGGCCGAGATCAAGACGGACCCGACCTTAAGAAGGATTCCCGTGGTTGTCCTGACGACTTCATCGGCGGAAGAGGACATCCTGAAAACTTACGACCTTCACGCGAACTGCTACATCACCAAACCCGTAGACCTGGAGCAATTTATGCGCGTGGTTAAATCCATCGAGCAATTTTGGGTCTCGGTAGTAAGACTGCCGTCCGAAGAGAGGTAAATGAGCCGCGGACCGATCAAAGTCCTGTTGGTCGAAGACAACCCGGGAGACGCTCGCCTTCTGCGGGAGCTCTTGAACGAAACCGGAGGGTCTGAGTTCGAGCTGGTGCATGTGGAACGTCTCGGCGAAGCTCTGAGCGCGCTCGGCAAGCAGCCGTTTCCGGTGATGTTGCTCGATCTCTCGCTTCCCGATGCGCAAGGGCTTGGCAATATCACCCAAGTGAGTCGGCACGCGGAGGGAACCGCAATAGTCGTGCTAACGGGTCTCAATGATGAGGAGGTGGCGGTCAAAGCGCTGCAACAAGGCGCGCAAGATTATTTGATCAAAGGGCAGGTAGACGGCCAGCTGCTGGTGCGCTCCCTGCGCTATTCGATCGAGCGCCAAAAGACCGAGGAGGTGCTAAAGGCACGCAACCGAGAGCTTTCGATCTTGAGGGAGATCAGCGAAACCATTCTGGGTTGTTTGGATTTACGAGCCGTTCTCGACAACATCCTGGAGAGAGCGATGCTGAGTGGCTCTTTTGATCTTGGCAATATTCGTCTATTAGACGGCAGTGGCGAGATGCTCGAGGTGGGGGCCGCCAGGGGTTATCGAGATCCGGAAAATATCCTGAAACATCGAAAAATCTCGCGTTCCTCCGATGGCGCGTCGTCTGCTTTCGGCCGCCGCCTGTTCGAGGAGGCTTGCATTTTGGAGGATGTGCAAACGTGCAGGGGTCTAAGGACCTTGAAGCTCGAGGGGGTTCAATCGTTTGTTCAAGTTCCAGTCCGCGCCGACGATGAAGTTTTGGGGACTATTCAGCTCGCCAGCCGTACGCAGCGCAAGTTTAAACCTGAGGAAGTGAACCTGCTGACGACCATCGGGAACCAGATAGGCATCGCCGCGCAACGGCTACGGCTATACGAGGAAACCCGACGACAGGCCGTGGAGCTTGAAAAGGCAAACAAGATGCAGGCTGACTTCACGGCCATGATCGCGCACGATCTGCGCTCTCCACTGATGAGTATTACGGGAATTGCCGAGGTCATGCTGGGCGGGATGTTCGGCGGCGTCAGTGACGAACAAAAGAAATGGGTTGGCAAGATTCTCGCAACCGGGCGCAGTATGATAACTTTGGTCAGCGACTTCCTGGATCTTTCCAAGCTCGAGGCGGGCTACATCGATGTCAACAAAGAAGCTATCGATCTCGGTAAACTGATGGCGCAGACTGTGGAAAATTATCTCATTCTCGCCCAGGACAAAAAGATCTGTCTAATCAGCTCGATAGATCCGTCCATTCCGCGGGTGCAAGCCGATTCCCGGCGTTTGGATCAAGTCTTAAGCAATCTGATAAGCAATGCGATCAAATTCTGCAGCGAGGGGGGACAGATTGAGGTGGCTGCGAGCCGAGCCGACGCCACCGAGGCCCGTATTTCGATAAAGGATAACGGGGCGGGCATCCCGGCCGAAGAAATGGGTCAGCTTTTCACAAAGTATCGCCAGTGCAGCAATATCACCCGCAAGGGGCAAGGAACCGGTCTTGGCCTCGTGATTTGTAAGATGATCGTCGAAGCTCACGGGGGCAAAATCTGGGTCGAGAGCGAATTGAGCAAAGGAAGCACCTTCACCTTTTCTCTGCCGCTCACCTCCGGCGCGGAGACCATGGCTAGACCGGCATAACGCCGTGTTTTTTTCTCGGTCGCTCTTCCTTTTTCTCGCGAAGAACCTCTAACGAGCGAATCAATCGCATTCGGGTTTCGCGCGGTCTTATGGCGGCGTGAGCGAATTGTTTTGAGAGCGCTTCAAAGGGACCGCTGAATCGCTCTTGGAATTCTGCAATTTTTTCCTTGCGGGTCTTTTCCGGATCGGCGGATTGTTCGATTTCTCTTTTATACAACACGTTTACCGCCCCGCCGCCGCCCATCACCGCTAATTCCACGCCGGGCCAGACCCATAGCTGGTCGGCGCCCATCTCGCGAGTGCACATCGCCTGTTTCGCGCCGCCGTAGCCTTTGCGCAAGATGAGCGTGATCTTGGGGACGGTGGCCTCGGCATAGGCGTAGAGCATCTTGGCTCCGTGGCGGATAATGCCCTTTTGCTCTTGCTGTTTGCCGGGAAAGAAACCGGGAACATCCATTAGCGTAATGATCGGAATGTTAAATGCATCGCAGAAGCGGATGAAGCGCGCCGCTTTGTCCGAGGCGTCGACGTCGAGGCTGCCGCCGAGGAACATCGGCTGGTTGGCGACAAAGCCGGCAGGATAACCGTCGAGGCGGCCGAAGCCGATGACGAGATTGCGCGCGAATTTTCCTTTGAGCTCGAGAAAATCGCCGTCGTCGACGATCGCCTTGATCACTGGGAGTATGTTATAGGCCTTGCGCATGTCCTCCGGCACGATCTGCTCGAGGGACTCCACCGGCCGGTTTGGATCGTCCTGGGTATTTTTGCGCACAGGAGCGGCGCTGAAATTGGAAGGCAAAAAATCGATAAGGCGGCGAATCACGAGCAAGCATTCCTCGTCGTGCTTGGCAATCAAATCGGCAACTCCCGAGGCTTCCGAATGGATCTTGGCGCCGCCCAACTCTTCCATCGTGATTTCTTCCCCGAGGACCTCCTTGATCACCGCCGGACCGGTGATGAACATCTGACTTGACTTCTCTACCATCAAGATAAAATCGGTCAGCGCCGGAGCGTAAGAGCCGACGCCAATGCAGGGCCCCATGATCGCTGAAATCTGTGGAATGACTCCGGAGGTGATACTGTTTTCAAAGAAGATCCTGCCGATGGCCGTGGTGACGGACAGCCCTTCTTGAATGCGCGCGCCCGCGGAATCCCACAGGCCGATGAGCGGCACGCCGAGCTTGCGGGCCGCCTGAATGACATAGGCGATCTTTTCGGCATGGGCGCTGCCGACGGTCCCCGCTAAAATCGATCGGTCCTGCGCAAATACATAGACGGGACGCCCGTCGATTTTGCCGAAGCCTGTGACCACGCCGTCGGAAGGAAGGCGCTTTTCCGCCATGCCGAAATCCGCGCACTGGGTCTCCGCCAACATGAATTCTTCGACAAAGCTGCCGGAATCCAAAAGTTTATCGACTCTCTCCCGCGCGGTGAGTTTGCCCTCGGATTTCATTTTGGCGGCGATTTTAGCGGCCGCCTCGCGGGCCGATTGCTCCAGCGCTTCCAGTCTCTTTTCTAAGTCGCCTCTGGATTTAGACATGACTGCCTAACCGAAATTTCTTTTCTTGGCGGCCCCTTCGACTGCGCTCAGGACATGCTTTGCGCCTTTGCGCGACATCATTGAACTCTCTGTTCAAGGTTCCCAGTTTCAAAGTTCAAGGTGTGGAGCGGGGACGTTGAACCTTGAACATTTGAACATTAACAGCTAACCGATGATGCCCATACCCCGAAGAACGGAAAGCATCACCGCCGCAGCAATTACGGAGCCGATCTGCCCGCCGGCATTGGCGCTCATGGCATGCATCAGCAGATAGCTTCGTTTGTTGTATTTCTGACCTTGCGCTTGCGCCACCCGAGCTGCCATCGGAAACGCGGAGATTCCCGCGGCGCCGATGAGCGGATTGATCTTGCCCCCCGTAAGCAGGCACATCAACTTGCCGAAAAGCACTCCCATGGCGGTATCCAGACCGATCGCAACGAGACCGAGCACCAACACCATCAGCGTTTGAGCGCGCAGAAATTTATCGGCCTCCATCGTCGCGCCGATCGTCAGGCCCAGCAAGAGAGTCACAATGTTGGTGATCTCGTTCTCGGAAGCGCTTTTGAGCCTCTCCACGACCCCGCACTCTCGCATCAGATTGCCGAGCATCACCGTGCCGATGAGCGGCGTGCCGATGGGAGCCAGAAGGGAGGCGACTATGGTCACCATGACCGGGAAAACGATCTTGGTCGTCTTCGATATGGGTTGCTTGACGACTCCCATGACGATCTTTTTTTCTCTATCGGTGGTGAGCCAGCGCATGATCGGCGGTTGGATGAGCGGCACTAAAGACATGTACGAATACGCCGCGACCGACACCGCGCCGAGCAGATGCGGCGCAAATTTCGAGCTGACATAGATTGCCGTCGGACCATCGCAAGCGCCGATGATCGAGACCGCCACGGCGTCCAGCCTGTCAAAACCCAGCGCCAACGCCAGCAGCAATGTGAGAAAGATGCCGAATTGCCCCGCCGCGCCAAGCAAAATGATTTTAGGATTCTCCAACAACGGCTGAAAATCGGTCATTGCACCGATGCCGAGAAATATCAAAACCGGAAATACCTCCGTGAGCACCCCGGTGTTGTAGAAAAAACGCAGAATACCGCCTTCGTCCATCAGGCCCGCGAGCGGAATGTTCACCAGAATGGCTCCGAAGCCGATCGGGACAAGGAGCAGCGGTTCATAACCTTTATGGATGCCAAGGTACAGAAGGACCGAGCCGATGAGGATCATGACGGCATGACCCCAGGTCAGATTGGTTATACCGAGCAAAAGGCCTTGAAAGCCGGAAAGGAGGGCTGACTCCACGAGTCGCTTTTAACCTTTCTGCCCTGCCGACTCATCGGGCCGATAAGGGAAAATGCGCCTAAGAACGAGTATGAGCAGGCTCAAAAACCAGAGGACCAGCATGGTTCCGCCCATGCCGATCAGTGCCACAGTCCATCCAAATGTCCATGTGTCCATCGACTCTCCGAAAGAAAATCAGAGGTTGTTAAAAAATCGGCCTACTCTATCACGGCGAGAATTTGCTCGGCTTCAACGGACTGGCCGACAGAAACCTTCAATTCTTTGACGATCCCGGTCACCGGCGCCACGACTGGAATTTCCATTTTCATCGCTTCCATGACCACCACGACTTCATCTTCTTCCACGCGATCACCGAGCTGTTTTTCTATCTTTAGAATTTTTCCCACCATGGGCGCTTCGATGGTTGTGGCCAAGGCTAATCTCCTTTGAAGGGATTGTGGAGCTTCGGGTTGATTAGATAAGTATTGCCATTTAGTAAAGTTTCCCTTGTATTGTCAATGCCGTAGAGGCTCCTTCCCTCGCCTTGCTTTTGCCAGGCGTATACGGTATGAGCAAAAATAGTTTTATCCGGAGGAGAAAATGGCTAAGCCGGCGTCCCAAATCGTTAATATGATGGACAACATTCCCTTTTACGAGAAGTGGCAGCTAGGCGAAGGCATACCGATCATCAAGACCTTTTTTGTCCAGGATTTGAAGAAAGTCGAACTGAAAC
>DASTOD010000051.1:0-8493 GCA_035762645.1 Binatia bacterium
AGGGGATCGTAATAAGAGTCGCTCCAGCGGCGGCCGTTGACATGATTCGGCCGCATGAGGATGCTCCGAAACCCAAGCTCTTTGACGACGCGCCTTGTTTCCTCGACCGCGAACGAAACATCATGCGGCGCGACGATGGCCGCGCCGTACATCCTCTCGGGAGCGATCTTACAAAAATCGTGCAGCCAGTTGTTGTAGGCCGCGGCGATGGCGGCCGCCAGCGCCGGATCCATTCCATCGATCGCGAGGACGAAAAGACCTCTACTGGGATAGAGAATCGCGACATCGAGGCCCTCTTTATCCATCGCCCGGAGCTGCGCAACGTTGTCGAAGCCGCGGGCTTCTTCCTCGGAATACTTCTCCTCAAGGATGCGCTCGCGCAGCCTTGCCAAAGCGGGGTTTGGGTTATCCAAGGAACGGGGCAGGGTTTTTCCCTCGATCTGAACACCCAAATCCCGTTTGTGACGCGCCAGTCCGACCGGCGCGCGATCGATGAATTTCGGGTCAATGTAGCGCTGCCACAGGTCGCGCGGTTCCATGACGTGCATGTCCGAATCCATCGCGTTGAAGCCGTTTTTCGCCATGTCAATTAGCCCTCACCTCTGCTCCTTTCCCTCCAAGGGCGAGGAGGCCACTGTCGGTTGTAAGTCTTGATTGCTGCGCCGACCAGGCTTTGTATAAAACCATTTGGCGGGCTGCTCAAAAAGATCTCAGAGGCAAGGCGCGCGAGGATCGACGAGCGGAGGCGTACTTAGTCAGTACGTTGGAGCGAGGCGATCGAGCGCAACGAAGCCTATGAGGCTTTTTCAGCAGCCCGGCTAGAGGTTGTACATTGCCCGCGCATTCTTCGACAATATCTTCTCCTTGGCTGACGCGGATATATCTTCACGCGCAGCGAGCTTATGCAGGCTTTCCGGGAACTCGTTATCCCAGTGGGGAATGTCGGAGGCAAATACAAAGTGGTCTTCGCCCACGTACTTCAGGGTTTCCGGAATGAGTTTTTCTCCGGCCTCGACGCTGAAATAGATTGGCCGCTCGCGCACGCACTCGCTGGGCGGCCGCTTCAGATCAGGGGTCTCGACTTTCCCTCTTTTTTCCCAATGCTCGTCCATCCGGTCGAGCCAATAAGGCAACCAGGTACAACCGATCTCCAGGAACGCCAGGCGCAGCTTGGGAAAACGCTCCGGTACGCCTTGGAAGATCATGCTCGTGAATTGCTGAAAGATGCCTACAGGGAAAGCCACGGTGTGGACTTCGGTAAAAGTGTCGAACATGCCGGCCCCCAACTCGTGCGCGCCGTTACGCGTGCCGTGGACGCCGAGGACACAACCGAGATCTTGGGTTTCCTTGTATATCGGATCATAGAACCGGTGGCCCAGGGGCAGCTGGAGTCCGACGGTCTTGGTGGAGATCCCGACAAAACCCAGTTCTTTCACGGCCCGACGTATCTCTGTGGCGGCTTCTACCGGGTCCTGCTGTGGAAAGATCGCCACTGGTTTTAAGCGGTTGGAGACCTTCGCCCAGTGATCATGAACGTAGTTATTGTAGGCGCGGGCGAGGGCCGCCGCATAACCGGACTCGCGCACGCGAGAAATGTCCCCGGCGCCGGTGGAATACAAGAAGGCTAGCTCCATGTTGTGTTTATCCATGATTTGGAGCCAATCTTGGGCTTTAAGGTCTCTGCGGCACCAGTCGCGGTTGGCGGGAAGGGTGCCCTGGAGATGTCCGTCCCAGGGCTCACTGTGAAACAGCGGGCCGCTCCGTTTATCATAAGGCGGCTTCAGATAAGAGCGGAGAAGATCGTTTTGTTCAATAAGATGGCCATCTGCGTCTATCACGGAGTAGTTCGGCATAGCTACCTCCTACAAAGTAAGTGTCGTTATCGCCATCGTCCGAATAACAAAGGGAGCAGGTGCTGTCAATTACTACTCGTGCCGGTGTAGCTGCTGCCCGCATTGGTTGCGCTGCAGCAGCGCCCTCGCTCTAATTCCCTCCGCGGTGTGGCAAGAGGATAATCCTTGCCCTACGATTTTGGGTGCAAAGCTCCTAACGTGTCAATTCCGCCAGGGCTTCCACGTGGAACGTGTGCGGAAACAAATCGATCGGCTGGACCATTCGCAGCTTGTACCCCTGTATTGCCAGCGCCGACAGATCGCGCGCCAGCGTCGCCGGGTTACAAGAAATATAAAAGATTTTCTGCGCGCCCAGAGCTGCTAAATCGCGATCGATGCCTTTGGCGCCGGCGCGGGGCGGATCGAGGACGATTTTCGTAAAGCTTTCACCTCGCCTGCCGAGTTCCTTTACGGCGGCCGGTACCTGGGCGCACTTCCAGCGGATGTTTTGAACGTCGTTTAACTGAGCGCTGAGTTTGCCGCCATCGATGGCCGCACGGTTGGCTTCGACTGCAACAATTTCGCGCACGCGTTTGGCCACTGAAAGGGTAAAATTGCCTGCGCCGCAGTAGAGCTCCAGCACGCGGTCCGAGCCCTTGAACTCTCCCGCCCAGAGCAGCGCCTGAAGGATTTCCCGGTTGCCCTCGCGGTTTACCTGTGTAAAGACATCCGCCTCGACCTGCAGACGAGTGTCGCCCTCGGTACGAACAGAGATTTTTGGTTGACCAAAGGTCCTGCGCCACCCGCGGCCGAGGATAATGACGCCGCTGACGGGCGGCTTCCCTGCGAGCAGGCCACTGCAGACAGCCGCGTCGCGAGGGTTGAAGTCCGCCTCCGCAGTGGCGATGACCACGAGTTCACCGGGCTCGTCGCCGGCGACGATTTCGACCTGTCCAATCGCGGTGTCGAGTTCGCCGACCCATCTTCTCATGTTGCCGATCTGTAAGTCCGCTGGTTCGTCGGCGATCAAACATGAGTCGATCTCGATTGGCTCGTGGGAAAGAGCCCGGTAGAAGCCGAGCCGTCTGTGCTTGTCGGATTGCAGTCGTATGCGTCTACGATAGCGGAACTCGCGGGGGGAAGGGATGATGGGGCGCAGTTCATATTCGGCCATTTTGCCGATACGCCGGAGCGCATCATCCACGCTCCTTTGTTTCGCCTGAAGTTGTGCGTCGTAGCGAAGATGCTGCCATGAGCAGCCGCCGCACCGATCGAAGTACTGGCAAGGCGGCGTCTGGCGCTTGACCGAGGGTTCAACGAGGGTAACCATCTCGCCGACGGCATAGTTTCCCTTGGCTTCGACGATGCGTGCGCGCACGGTGTCGCCCGGGGCGGTAGCCGGAATCATGATTACCCGGCCCTCCAGGCGGCCGATGCCATAGGGACCGTAGGAGAGCGTTTCGATCTCTAGCGGGAATTCGTTTTTCGAGTTACTCTGAGCCATCGATTTAAAATTGCACATTTCATCTTGGAAGGACATCCCGGTTGATGGAAGGGCAACACGATCCGCGTCTTCTCAAGGGCATCGACGAGTTCAATCAGGGACTGTTCTTCGAGTGTCATGAAACGCTGGAGGAGATCTGGTTAGAGGATCACGGTGAGGATCGAAAGTTTTACCAGGCCATCATTCAGATTGCCGCCGGCTATTTCAAATGGCAGCAAGGCGTTCCGGCCGGCGCCATCAAGCTCTGGCGCACCGGCCTGGAAAAGCTCGAACCCTACGGGCCGGCGCATCTCGGCATCCAAGTGGATTCGCTCGTAGACGCCGTGAAATTGAACTTGGCGGAGGTCGAAGCTGCCCGGCAGGGCGGCACCGCTCCTGCTCTCGACATTCCGACCATCCACCGTGCCTGCTGATCCCGTCGCTCCATGATCCGCTGCCTCGACGTTCACAAAGCCTTTCACCAGGGCGAGAGTCAAGTCACCGCGCTGTCAGGGATCTCGTTGGACATTCCGAAAGGAGAATTTGCCGTGATCATGGGCCCGAGCGGCTCTGGCAAGAGCACTCTGCTTCATCTCGTCGGTGGACTGGATCGGCCCAGCAGCGGCGAAATTCTCGTGCAGCAGCGCCTCATCTCGAAGATGGGCGATGACGAGGTCACGCTTTTCAGGCGTAGGAGCATCGGATTCGTTTTTCAGTTTTTCAATCTTTTGCCGACGTTGACGGCATTGGAAAACGTTGCCCTCCCGTTAGTTCTCGACGGCCGGCCCAAACCGGAAGCGGATCAAAGGGCTCGAGCGCTCCTGAACAAAGTCGGCCTGGACAGTCGCCACCATCACCTGCCGGAAGAGATGTCCGGAGGGGAAATTCAACGCGTTGCGATCGCGCGCGCTCTAGCTTTCGCGCCGCAGATTTTACTGGCCGACGAGCCAACCGGCAACCTTGATTCCAGAACCGGTGAGTCGGTCCTGTCTCTCCTGCGACGGATCAATCGCGAGGATGGCTGCACGGTAGTGATGGTAACCCACAGCGAAGAGGCCGCGCGCTACGGCGATCGCAAGATTTTGCTGCGCGACGGTAAGATGGAAAACTGATGCTTCGACTGTTACGGAGTTTATCCTGGCGCCATGCGCGGCGCCACCGCTTGAGGACGGCGCTGACTTTTTTCGGCATTGCTCTGGGCGTTGGCGTCATCATCGCCATTGCCATCGTCAATCGGTCGCTTACGGGTTCCTTTCAGTCGACCATCGATCAAATCGCCGGAAAAGCGGTGTTGCAGGTTTCAAACGGCGAAAGTGGAATCAGGGAGTCCCTGTTTCCGGTTGTTCGCGACACGCCGGGCGTTCAAGAGGCGGCGCCAGCCGTCGAGGGCTTTTTGCCCGTGATCGGCCGCGAAGCGGAGCGTCTGTATGTTTATGGAGTCGACCTGCTCACCGACTTCGCTATTCGGGACCATCAATTCGCAGGCGCCGCTGATACTTCCGAACAGGCTCTCGATTTCATCGCCCAGCCGGACTCTATTGCCCTCACCGAATCCTTCGCGCGCAGGCTCGATCTGCCGCTGGGCGCCGAGATAACCCTGGCGACCAGCAGGGGCCGGCAAACCTATACGGTTCGCGCGCACCTCAAAGAACAAGGGACAGCCAAGGTGTTCGGCGGCAATTTCGCGCTTATGGATTTACCGGTCGCGCAGCGGACTTTCGGCAAAGAGGAGAAGCTCGATATCGTCGACCTTACGGTAGAGGAGGGCGCGCCGATCGAAGCAGTTCAACAGCGGCTGAGAGCGCGGCTCGGGGGCGCAGCCGAGGTGGAACGACCGCGGAAGAGGGGCGAGCAAATCGAATCCTTGTTGGTTTCCTTTCGCGTCGGTCTTTTCTTCGTCAGCTTGATCGCGCTGTTCGTTGGCTTTTTCCTGATTTACAACACCGTATCGGTGTCCATCATCCAAAGAAAGCGGGAAATCGGTGCGCTTCGCTGTTTAGGAATGCGGCGCGGCGAGTTACTGCGACTGATCGTCGCGGAAGCTTTGATTCTGGCAGTTGCGGGCGCGCTCGCGGGAAGCCTGTTCGGCTGGCTACTGGCGCAAGCGGCGCTCGTCGCGGTGGGTGAAACGGTCGCCAATCTATTTTCGCTCGTTGATATTGCGCCGGGCGCTTTCCGCGGCAGAGAACTTGGTCTCGCGCTGACCAGTGGAATCATCGTAGCGGTGGCCGCCGCCTTGCATCCTGCGTGGCAAGCGATTCATGTAAGCCCACTGGAAAGCGCCGCGCAGGCGGCGTGGCGGCCCGGCTCGCACGCCAGCCGATCGTGGTCCACGGCGGCGGGTTTATTTTGCTTTTTGTTGTCGCCCGGCCTCATTCTGCTCTCGCCGCTGGCGCGCGGACCGGTCGGGCAATTTAGTTTCGGCGTTGTCGCCATGCTCGTCTTTCTGTTGGGCCTCGCCTGTTTTTGTCCGGCGATGATCAATTATGGAGTGAGGTGGTTTTGGCAATCCGCCGTGCGACTTCCCGGCGCGTCGCGGGTCGAAGCTCGGCTCGCGTCGGACAGCCTGCGGCGAAATCCGCTTCGGTCCGGCATTACGGTCGCCACACTCGTGATTAGTCTAGCCGCCATTTTTACGATCGCCGCCTTTGTCAATAGCGTCCGTGGTTCGTTGCTCGCCTGGGTGGATCAGATGGTGACGGCAGATTTGATTGTCAGTTCCGGCGCGCGCACTGCCGGACCCAGAAATATCCCGCTGAGCGAAGAGCCGGCGCTGGATTTCAAAGCGATCCCCGGAGTCAAGGTTGTCGATCTTTATCGCTTGATCCGATCGACCTATCAAGGCAAGCCCATTGTGATCGAATCCTTTTCCGCTCGCGAATCCGCCGGCGTACGCAATCTGCCTATGGCCATCGGCGACGGCGCTAGAGCCTTGCGGGATCTGGGTGAGGGAAAGGGCGTGATCATCAGCGAGAGTTTACAAACTCGATTTGGCAAAACCGCCAACGACCGGATCGAACTTTCCACTCCGTCTGGATCGACCGCGTTTGCCATACTTGGCGTTTACGTGGATTATTCCTCGGACGCGGGAAGCGTGTTGATCGATCGAGCCTTGTATAAGAAGTACTGGCGCGACGAGCTGGTGGACGCCTTTGACTTGTGGTTGGAGCCCGAAGCGGACCAAACCGCCGTCATTCAACGAATCAAACAGGACTACGGGGAAAAATACCAGCTTTTCATCAGCACGCATCGGGAGCTTAGAGAGACCGTGGTGCGCATCATGGAGCAATCGTTCGTGGTCAATTACGCCGTGGAAATCGTTGCCGTCGTGGTTGCAATTTTCAGCGTCATCAACACGCTCCTGGCTTCGGTCCTCGATCGCACCCGCGAGATCGGGGTGCTGCGCGCGATCGGCGCGACCCAGGCTCAAATACGTGCAATTATCGTGATGGAAGCGGGCTGGATGGGGTTCGCGGGAGGTTTATTGGGTCTATTCGCGGGCACGATCATGGCGTACCACCACGTCGTTTACAATACGAAGGTGCTCACCGGTTGGACATTTCAGTTTTACTATCCCTACAGCGTCGCGGGGTTCTCCGTCATGGCTTCTGTGGTTCTTTGCCTGCTCGCAGCATACGGGCCGGCAAAGCAGGCCGCGGCAAGGCCGATCATTACCGCCATCGGCTACGAATAGGCGTATAGCCTATGGATTATGGCCTATGGCACGAATAAGCATATAGCTTATGGCATATAGCCTATGGCATCGGATGCCGGACAAAAAGAGGAGTAGCGCGTGGCTTTTCGCTTCGAAGGACTAGAAATCTTTCACGCGGCTATCGACTTTTCGGCTCGAGTGTATGAAACAGCCAAGAAGTTTCCTTCGGAAGAACGATTCGAGCTCACATCGCAAGCGTGCCGTGCTGCTAATTCTATCGTTCTGAATATTGCCGAGGGCTGCGGAAGAGGAACAAAGAAGGATTTTTCACACTTCTTAGATATGGCTTTAGGCTCAACCTTTGAAACTGTCGCATGCTTTTTTATTGCCCGAAGGCAGTCTTACATTTCTCAGGTCGAATTAGAAGAAATTAAAAGAGAGGGTGAATCCTTATGCAAGAGTCAAGCGGACCTTGAGGTAACGGGTGGTCGTTGGCTATAAGCCATCCGCCATAAGCCATACGCCATAAGCCATACGCCAGAATTCACGACGTCCCGAGCTCGGTGAAGATGACGAACCGGGCGCGGCGGTTTTGCACGCGACATTCTTCGGTTTTGTCAAAGCAGGCGGGAGCTTCCTTGCCGTAGCTGATCGTTACCAGCCGTTCTGGTGAAACGCCTTGATTGACCAGAAAATCTTTGGCGATCTGCGCCCGCTTGGCGCCAAGGGCCAGGTTGTATTCCGATGAGCCGAGATCGTCGCAGTGCCCTTCGACCTCCACTCGCGCCGTTGGGTTGGTCTTCAACCATTCCGCGTTCTTGGTGAGGATCTCTTTAGCCTCGGGTCGCAGATCCGTGCTGTCGAATTCATAGTAGATATCCTTTAGCACCGCTCCCGGCGGCGTGACCGCGGCGATACCGCGGCTCAGGGCTTCCATGGCCGAGGGCGAGCGGGTCGCGGCCATGATGTCGCGCGCGGAATCCGCCGACGCGAGAGGGGACACAACCGGGTGGCGGTTGTCATCTGAAGCTGCGCAAGCCGACAGGAGCAGCGGCAAAAGAAACAGGAGGCTTAAAAACAAGTTCGAGGTAGACAGGGAATCGCAGCGAGGGCTTCTCATTCGGTTCCAGGTTATCAAATTGCCGTATCGTGGCTGTTTACCGCCGTCTTGTCAAGTTTTTTTCAAGGTGGTCAACTTCACTACGACAGTACGCCGGCTCCACCGCAACCAACGGAAATCACACCGCAGGGGCACGAGTTCTCAGAGATCGAAGGATCTCTTGATCAAGAACTCTTTTACTCTGCGCGCCCTCAGCGCCTCCGCGGTGAGCTATCCGAAAGCTTCGCACCGTAATGAAAGCTCTGACCAGTGAGAGAGATCAGGAGTCAGAAAACCTGCCGAGCTGTGACCGCTGCCTTCTGATCGCCAGTTTTGCCGCCATGGCGCGCGTACATCCACAGAGCTCCGCAAATTCCGCCAAACAGGTCGATCATGACATCGCCGAAGGCCGCCGTTCGGCTCG
>DASTOD010000052.1:0-2445 GCA_035762645.1 Binatia bacterium
TTCCTTAGAGCAGTCTTAATTGTGTCCACTGCTTCCAGAATAATTCTTTTTAGGATTGTTCAATATTGGACAGCAATTCCTGGCGACCCAGCGCAGCCTGAGAATCAAAAGACTCTGTGGGTTAACCGCTTGCCTGGAAGAAGGAAGGGAAATATGGCGTTTTATGCGGTAGATCTCCGACACCGAGTGATTCAACGGGTGACTCACCAACACAACGGGATGGACAACAAGCGTTTTTTTCTGATCAAAGCCGGTTCTGCCAAAAAGGCATGGGCAAAGGCCAACCGAGCATCGGGAGCGATTGGCAACGCGGATTGTGGTGGCTGTTCCCATCGCCATTGTAGTGCTTGTGAAGAATGCTCCGTCGCAAAACGATACTCGGATTACTGGATTTGTCACTGCTGCGGGGAGTTAAACCGGCGTGTTCAAAATTTTCATTTAAGGGAGGTGTCTCATGGATTGGGAAAAAATTAAACTAGGCTCGTGGGGTGCCGTCGGCGGCGCGCTCGTAACCATGTATGTCGGGTTCAACGCAGCCGGATGGATGACCAACGGTGGCGCCGAGGCAATGGCTAAGGAAACCGCTGCAACGGCCGTCGCCGAGCGCTTGGGAACGATTTGCATGGCGCAGTTCAACCGGGACACGGCGAAGAGCCAGAAACTCATCGAAATGAAGGGCAAAGACACTTGGGAGATCGGCCGCTATATAGACAAGCAGAGTTGGGCGATCATGCCAGGTGATGAGAAACCCGATACCGGGGTTGCCGACGCCTGCGCCAAGCATTTTGCGAAGCAGTTCTCGTAAAATGCCGGCCAGCGATTTCCTGCAAACGGCTGGTTAACGGCAAGTCAATGGACTAAGCGGGCTGGCCAAACCAAGCACCGCCTCTTACCGAGCAAGCGCGTGAACCGGGCTTCTCGGGGCGACGTGGACGGGAGCGCCGTCCGGCCGTTCTAACGTGATCGGCAGACCGCAATGTGCTTCGTCGGCGAGGTCGAGTACCTCGACCGGTCGCGGCAGCCTGGGCTAAACACCGCTTATTTGCAGGCGTCAACAGAGACACAGGCGGTTGAAAAAGGCCCATCTACTTTGTTGCTCTCAATCGCCTCGCTCCAACTCGCGCGCCTCGTACCTGGGACCCTTTTGGGCAGCCTGCCTTCCAGAGTTTTTCATCATCAACAGCCTGAGACAAGCTTGACAAGTAGAGTTTAGTGACTACTGTTAAGCAAGCTAGCCATAGGGTTCCTTGCTCGGTTATCTGAAATTCTTCAAGTGAACCCACAATACTCAACCCTCTAACAGTCCAACTCGGGAGGTTGAAATGTACGCTCGAAACGTCAGTTTAAAGCTCAAGCCCAATAGTGCGCCAGAGTTTGTCCGTCTTATTGAGAAGGAGATCATTCCCTTGCTCCGCAAACAAAAGGGCTTCCAGGATGAGATCAGTTTCGTCTCCGCGGAACGTAACGAGGCAATGGCTATTAGCTTCTGGGATAAGCAGGATGATGCGCAATTTTACAACCACGTGGCTTATCTGGACGTATTGAAAGTCCTGTCAAGAGTGGTTGAAACCATGCCTATAATTAAGACCTTCGAGGTCGCGAACTCGACCTCCCACAGGATTGCTGCTCGCTGTGTCTAACCAGATGACCTTCCGGTTCGCAGAGGGGCGGTCTCCCCCTTCGGTCGTGTCGTGTTACCCGATGAAAGATCGATGAGGTAAAAATGAAAGTCTATTCTCTCGCAAAGGAATCATCAGCGATAGGCTTCTCGGAGCGAGATTCCTTGAGCGGTGTTGCAGCGCTGGCGAAAGAGGTCTTCACAAGAACTCTTGTTTATGGAGACGAAGAGGACAAGATCAGTTACTGGCAGCTCATCTTCTTGCAGAGTAAGGCGAATGGCTGCTCCTATCGCGGCGAGGATCTCCCTCATATCAAGTGGCAATGGCCCAGGGATACTTGGTTCCAGGAACAGCTGAGTCATCATCTCAAGGATCGCGAATTGGCCGCACACCCAGCGAAGAACTAAAGATGTCCGCGATCACCGTGCCCGTGGGTGGTAAAGTCGCCTTTCATGGTGAGCATCCAAAGCCGATACTATGACGATTCAACAGACTCCTCAAGCCGACGAGTTCAAATAGCAATTGCATGATTCGTTGCAGCGCGAGACCATGAATTCTCGCGACATTGGCGCGACACGCGAAGGTTTACCTGCGGCATCAAAACAAAAGAAAAGAAGGTCGCCGATTATCTCGCCAAGATCGCCTAGACGGCCGCGCAACTCCCCTACCCTAGCCTCGCGATAATTCTTCAAGACGGTCCAATATTAGACAGAAACTTCTTCCAGTCGGTGTATCGTGAATGCAACAACCGACTAGGAGCCCATTTGTTGATCGTCTTAATTCTGTTCCTTATGGGAGGTCTGCCTCACTGTTGTCGTTCTCATTT
>DASTOD010000053.1:0-2885 GCA_035762645.1 Binatia bacterium
TCATGTACTACGGCGCGGACGAAGCGGAACGCTACCGGCGCGTTGCCACCTACGTGGACAGAATCCTGAAGGGAGCCAAGCCTGCCGATCTGCCGGTGGAGCGGCCGACAAAGTTTGAGTTGGTGATCAATTTGAAAACGGCGAAGCAGATCGGTGTGACTATTCCAGGCAATGTGCTGTTGCGGGCGGATAGAGTCATTAAATGACAGTGAGCAGTGAAAGTAAGCAGTGAGCAGTAAAAGAACCGGAGAGAAACGTGGCAACACTTATTAATAGCTCACGTCGTGGACCCGCAGGTAAAAATCCTTCAGCGCACGGATGCGTTCAAAGTCTTTTTGGTTCCGGGTATAGACTACAGCGCCGATCTTTCGGGCCGTCAGCGCAATGAGCACGTCGTGAGTCAATCGTGCGAGGCCGGTAGCCTCGAAGCCATACTGTACTCCGAGCTGTTGCAGTACCTGTCCGGCCTCAAACCAAACCTGCTTGTCCGGCGTAATCACCCGGTCCAACCGGTCAAAGGTGCGGTAGACTCTCTGCAACTGCCGCAACGTGAAGCGATCTTTGGCACCGGCGTAAAGTTCCGCAAAAACGACACTGCTCATGTAGAGGAGCGTCGGTCGTAACAGGAAGCCTAAATCATAAATTCTTGTGCCCTTTCTTAAGAAGAAGAGATAGACGGAGGTGTCCAGGATCGCCTTAGCGGGCGAGGCGGCCATAGACGTCTTCAATGTTGCAGGAGCCTTTCACGGAGAGGAGGACCTTGCGTATCTCTTCGTCCGCGATAACGAGATCCAACGCTCGTTCCACCGCCTCTGTGTCTGTTTTGGCGGAAAGAATCTCCTTGGCTTTCTTTATCTTCGCCAGCGGCAAAATAAACTGCTTGCGGCCTTTTGCTTCCTGCTTCATAGCGGCCTCCCGATGTGTAGGCTATAGATGAACGATACACATGTCAAGTTTGCGTCCCAAGGAACAAAGGCGAACTTGGTGAGCCGCGAGAAGTGTTGTAAACCGGAGATTCTTGGGTTACTCACATCATATTGTGACAGCTCTCAAATGGGAGGACTTGGAGCAGGTGAGATGTCGCCAACTGTGATATTTGTAGGTTATACGTAATAAGGGAGGACGAACATGGACAAGCCGAGAATCAGACACATCGCGATCAATGTTGCAGATCGTGAAAAGACAGCCGAGTACTATAAGAAGGTCTTCCAGATGGAAGAGAAGTATCGCGGCCCCGGTGGCACCATCTATCTTTCTGACGGTCATATGGACATCGCCCTCATCAGCACTACCAAGTATCCCTGGGGGATCAATCATTTCGGGTTTAAGGTCGATAGTGTCAAGACAATCGAGGAAATCGCCCAAACCAAGGCGGAGGCGAATACTTTCGGCGCGGTGGCGGAAAGTTGGATCAAGGACGTCGAAGGCAACCGTGTCGACGTGTCCGAGCATGGCTGGCCGATTTGAAACGGTTTCGAGTTTCGGGTCTCGGGTCTCGAGTTCGGTTCAACTCGAACATTCTGAGGTTCCGGATCGTTCCCTTGAGGGTCTGATCGAAGCGCAAACCGAATGCTAAATAAGCCTTTGGTTTCGAGTTGCGGATGTTTGGGATTCCAACTCGAGACTCGGAACTCGAGACTCGAAACGGCGAGAGCGGGAGGCAAGTCGTGACCGAAGCCGAATGGCGCAGGCGACTCGGAGACATGGTGCGCGACTATATCCGCTCGCCTGAACTGGAAGCCTATTTTTCTGTCAAGATGACCAAGCGGCGCGCCTCTATTATGGTCAAGCAGCAGAGCCTGTTTGTGCGCCACCGGCGCGATTGTTGGGCGCATGTATCGGCCAATTGCCCGGTGCTCGCGGTGAAACAGCGAATTCTCGAGCATGAATACGACGAAATTATTCGCGATCAGTTTTCCGAATACGGCCACCTCGAGCTGATCATTCGCCAGGGGAAATCGGTGGGCTTGGAGCCGGACGAGATCCTCGGTGCCGAGCCGTTGCCGGAGACTCGGGCCGTTCTCTATGCTTGGTCCTGGATGACCAGCGAGATGAGCTGGATCGAAGGGCTGGCCGCGATGACGATTACTGAATGGTGCAATGATGACCGGCTGCTCGGCGACCTGGGCGGCGGGCAGTCCACTCGCATGGCCAAGAAATGGATGGATGAGATGGGATTTACATGGAAGGAAATCCCGAATTTGCAGGCGCACAGCCAAGCGGACGAAAAGCACAGCGATATGTTCTTGCCGTTCCTGAGAGAGTTTGCCACCGGCGAACGAGAAAATCTCGCCGTGCAGGCGGCCAAAGATTCGCTCGCGTTCAATGCGATGTTTCGCAGGGGGATCGCGGCGGCGCAGGAAAGGATTCAAGATTAGGGAAAAGTCAAATGTTTCGGGTCTCGAGCCTCGAGTCTCGGGTTCAACTCGAAACTCGAGACTCGGAACTCGAAACCGCGAAAGCGCAGGAGGGTATTTATGAGTCGTTGGCCGAAGACCAGAGAAGAAATTAACGCCATCGTCAATCGTCATTTTGACAGCCCCGAGTACAAGCAATTTTTTTCCGTCAAGCTGACTCCGGCGCGGCAGGAGATTTTGGATCTTCATTACCCGCATTACATCAAGAGCCGGCGGGATTGTTGGGCTGCGGCCGGAGTTAAAGCACCGCTCGATGTCAAGCGGGCGATTTGGGAGCACGAGAAAGACGAGCTGATCTATGACAAGCGGCTCGGGTCAGCGCATTTGACCGATCAACAAATGGCGGACGCGACTGCCGAATCGAACCTTCTTCCCGGCGCTAGGACGGCGATCTACGCGTGGATGTACCTGGCGACCATGCGACCATGGATTGAAAGTTTGATGGTGAATCACATCACGGAAAGAAAA
>DASTOD010000054.1:0-3645 GCA_035762645.1 Binatia bacterium
AGAGCGATTTCAGAGCTGGCCCATCCCCTCCGGAGGAATTTACGCCGGCATCGTGAGACACATGAGGCCGACGCGGGAGGGCAATCTGCTGATCCACCAAAGCAGCACAAACCGCATTATCTTGGTGACGCTCAAACGCCCGACCGCCAGGCAATCAGCGAGAAGGTAGGCATCCGTATTTACTCGCTGCGGTGCAAGTGAAGTTCAGCGGACGGATTCTGATCGCGACGCAGAAGACAGCCCAGGGTTGGACGTTTGTTTTGGGAGGAGCCATGCAGCCGATACGCAGCACCGGCAGTCCCGCCCTGTTTTTCCTCGTCGCCCTTCTGTTGTTCGCCTGGCCCCGCGCGGCGGTGGCTTTGGAAGAAGTCATCGTTTCTTACGCCGGTCCGACCGTCACTTTCTTGCCGGCGGAGGTGGCACGGCAGCGTGGCTTTTTGCGCGAACAGAACCTCGACATCAAGCTGCTGCTCACAAGATCGGAAGTCGATCGCGCCGCGCTGGTGAGCGGCAGCGTCGACTATACGCTGAGGGCGGGCTCGTCGTTTGTCTCCGCGGCCCGGGGCCTGCCCGTGCGGGTTGTCTTTCTGGGCACGATGAAACCTTTCTGGGGTTTGGTGGTTCGCCCGCAAATAAAATCCGTCAGTGAGCTAAAAGGGAAATCGCTAGGCGTGCCGGGACTGCTCGGCTCGCAGCACGTTTCGGCGAAATTCATCTTGAAGCACTACGGCCTCGATGCCGACAAAGACGTGGTCTATCGCGTCGTCGAGACGGGAACGCGCATCCCCGCCGTTCTGTCGGGCTCGATCGACAGCTCGATGATGGATTATGGCGAAGCTTTTAGAGCCAAAAAGGCCGGACTCCAGATGTTGGTCAACGCCGCCGATCTACACGCTCTCTTGGCTGGAGGTCTCGCCGTCAATATCAAAAAACTCAAGGAACAGCCCGATCAAGTGCGACGAATGCTGAAGGCGCTGGCGCAGGCATTGAAATATATGCAAGACAATCCTGAAGGCACGCAGCAGGTTATGATGAGCTGGTTAAAAATCGACCGGGAAATGGCGGCCGATATCTACCAGATGGCGATCAACAACTATACGAAAAATGGCATGGTGGAGGAATCCACGCTAAATTCGCTCGTGACGACGATGCTGGCGGAAGCCGGCATCAAAGGGGTCAACGTCTCTCCGCTGACGGATTTTTCGCTGCTCCGTCAAGCGCTGAAGTGATTCGCGTCAGGCTTTTGCATGATGCAAGATTATTGAGGCCGAGGTCGCGAAACAAAAGTTCGTCATCGGAGCGGTGATTCTGGATCAGATCCCATATTTCGTGTATTCTGAAACGACATAGTTGCATTTTGTCGTCGGTGTCGATCATATCCCAGAGTTCGGAATCGCTTACAACCAAAAAATCAGCTGCTCCGCGCTCGTCTTTCGACTCCGATTAATTCGAACGATCATCGCCCCTCACCCCTGACGCTTCGCGCCTTACGCATCTGTTTGGACTTGCAGAACGACCCTTCACGGCTGTAGATTGCGGGCATGGAAACCAACGGCAAATTCGAAGTAGACGAGCGGGATGTCGAGTATCAGTCACTGGCAGGCAAGCCCTGGCTGGCTCGCGTCTATCAGCCCAAGGGAAGAGGACCGTTTCCGGCTATCGTCGACGTCCACGGCGGCGCGTGGCACAATGGCGATCGGACCAATAACGCCGGCATCGACAGAGCGCTGGCGGCCAGGGGTATCCTGGTGGCCGCTGTCGATTTTCGGCAGCCGCCGGAGGCGGGCTATCCCGCTTCCATCTGCGACGTCAATCTCTCCGTTCGCTGGCTCAAACTGCATGCGGCCGAGCTCAACGGAACGACCACGGTAGGAGCGTTCGGGAATTCGAGCGGCGGCCATCAGGTTGTGCTCAGTGCGCTCCAGCCGCGGCACGCGAAATATTCGGCGCTGCCGCTCCCCGAGCATCCTGAGATCGAGGCCAGACTCGCCTACGTGATCTCAGCCTGGCCGGTGATAGACCCGCTATATCGCTTCCGTTACGCCAAAGAGATCAACAACCAGGAACACATCCAGGCCCATATCGAGTATTGGCGGACAGAAGAAGCGATGGCCGAAGGCAGCCCGCAGACGATTATCGAAAGGGACGAGCAGGTCGAGCTACCGCCCATACTCATGTTGCTGAAAGCGAACGACAAGAACCATCCGCTGGAAATGCAGGAGCGATTTATCACGTCCTATCGCAGACGCGGGGGAGCGATCGAGGCGCACACGTTCGAAGGCTTGCCGGAGCACCGCATGGTGCCGTCCCCGGCGCAGCCGGAAACGATGCGCGTGATCGATACCATCGCGGGATTTATTCGGCGGCAGACAGTCGGCTTATAGCGTATGGCGTATAACGTATTGTAGTCCGCCACACGCCGGTCAGAAGGCGCAGTTGTTTCCGAGTTTTACCTTCCGGATTTGGTCAGACTTTTAATCCAGGTGGCGCCGGCCTCTTCGAGGGCTGAGCGGATGGGATTACCCTGGGGTTCCGGTCCGCCCTGCCGCGCGGGTCGCTCGACTGAATCAACGTGACTGGCAGCGGCTTGAGGATACACTGGGGCTTGAGGACTCGCTGTAATTTGAGGACTCGCCATCACCGGGGCTTGGGCCCGACTCCGAGATCTCAAAATCAATTCCAGATCCGTGGTCTTTTTCGAGGTAACGCTGACGGTGGCGACTTCCGGCTCAAAGCCGCCCCTGCTCACCTTCAAAATGTAACTGCCTGGCTCAAGGTCTTTCTTCACATAGCGGCCGTCGCGATTGGTCTCAGAAGTGCCGAGCAAAACGTTTTGCGCCGTCAACAGCTCCACATGCGCGCGCGGAACCGGCGTTCCGCCTTGCGAGCGGACGACAGCCGAAATGTCGCCCGGAGCAGCAGGGAAAACAGAGGGATAAAAATTATAGGCTCCAGCAAGCGAGGCAACCGAGCCGCCCAGAATCGCTATCCAGGTATTGACTCTTTTCAGCCATAAATCGTGTCTGGTTTCCTCTCCCATAGAGACCCTCCTCTGGAAGAGAATTTCTGGAGCAAGCGATATGCCAGGGCCAAAGGCATTGGTTTTTCTGTGAAAAGAGGACCAAGGGTAAAAGAGATTCCGGACAAAAACGTTGGCTGGTGGACAAAAGAAGAGGAGTTGTGTTTCCCGGGTTGAGTGAATCACGAAGCGGAGACGCGAAAGTCCCAACTTTTTACTTCGATGTGTTCTGTACTACCAAAGTTTTCGCAGCTTGCACTATTTTCTGAGGCTCGGGTTCTAGGCTGGTGAATCAACAAGTAAAAAATGCCATTACACCATGAATCATCCAGCGCGGCTACGCCGCAAAAACACACTCACTGTGTTCATGCGAAGCTCGGAGCCTCCACCTGTTTCCTCCCCCGCGTAGCGGGGAGGATGAAGGAGGGGGACCACTCAACCTTCGCGAGGCTTGAAGGGGTTTTCGTTGCCCAGCCCTTTCATTAACCCCGGCTGAGCGCTTTTGTTAAGAGACGCCGCGAGCTCACGCAAATAGGCTTCCTGTTCGATGGCCTCGTATAATGCCAGCGAACCGTCATCTTTCAGCGGCTTGCCGCCAATGAAGTGAAAGGCGTGGCAGTCCCAGT
>DASTOD010000055.1:0-7928 GCA_035762645.1 Binatia bacterium
ATCGCCGCGAGGTGCGGCGGCTGAAGCGACGCCACGTGCCACTGGTTGATCGCGTAATAGGAAACGCCGTTGAGGCCCACTTTACCGTTGCTCCATGGCTGAACACCGGCCCACTCGATGCACTGGTAGAAGTCTTTGCTCTCGCGCGGTGAGAAATGATCGATGTAGCCCGGCGAGCAGCCGCAGCCGCGCGAGTCCACGCGCACACAAACGTAGCCATCCGGCACCCACTTCTCTGGATCGACGACTTCCCAGTTCTGGTACTTGTTGGTCGAGCCTGCCGCCACGTCCGGATGCTCTTCGGTCATGCGCTGCCACTGGTTCGGGTAGCCATCCTGGAAGGCGAGTCCTTTCGCATAAGGGCCGTAGCTGAGAATGACCGGGTACGTTCCATCAGGGCTTGGCCGGAAGACATCGGCGCGCAAAACGAGGTTATCGTCCATCATGATCGGCACGTTCCAATCGATGTGCATACCGTCCCGTGGTTCAGACTCACTCATGTGTTTTTCTCTTCACCACGAAGGGCCGAGCGCGGGCGCGGCTGCAACCCAAAAGCAGAATATTTCGCGCTAAGACGCAAAGGCCGCAAAGGAAAAACGATTCCGGGCTTGGCGTTCTCGGCGCCTTGGCGCGAGTAAATATAGCCGCGTCCTCACTCAATCTGCGCAAAGAAGCGAGCCGGCGCACCCTCGGTTCCTTCGATTTTGTAGAATGGAGCGTAGAACGGCACACGACTGTGGGGCAGCGCTCCCAGGTTAGTAATCCCTTCCATGATCACGATTCCCGCACCGAGAATCACGCGGTGCATCGGAAAATCCTCGGAGGTGAAGTCGGGGAGCCGTGCGCAGTACTCCTCGAAGAAATCGAAGCCGATCGACTTGGGGTCTTTGGCCACAAGCCACTCGGCAGACTCCGGCGGAAAAAACGGCGACTGGGTGAAATAGTCAGGCCACTTGCCGTACATCTTATCGGTCCAATCGGTGCGGAGAAGAACGATATCGTTCTTTCTTACCTTGTCGGCTCCGCCGCGTTTGAGATCGTCGATCGTAATTTTGTGATTGGCGTCAACAAAGGAGAGATCAATAGTGACGGCCTCACCGATGACCTGATCCAAGCTGATCTCGGCCGTGGTGATGCCGTGCTTGAAGACGTGCAAGGGAGAATCGATGTGAGCACCGGTGTGGAGTCCCTGATTAACGCTCGAGACCTGCCAGAAGCCCGGCCCGCGCCGATGCGGCGTGATCTCCACCCGGATGTTGGTGGAGGGGGGGCTTAGAGTATTTGTGTTGACAGCGACCGAAAGATCAATGAGCCTAGTCATCAACGCGCCTCTTGACCTGGATTATTCACAGAAGAGCGACCGAGGAGCCAGCCTCTCCGGTCGCGGGCCAATGGGTCTGTGCCTCCCTTAAAGAGTTCAAGGTTCAACGTTCAATGTTCAAGGTGGACGAGACCGTGTTTTTCTTTGAACTTTGAACCTGGAACTTTGAACTTCTGTGCCCGCTCGCTTTGATGGACGATCCGTTTCCACTCCGGCCAGCACTTCGAAGGTCGTGACGATGGCCGCGAGATCTTCCTCGCCTCGTCCGGCCACGGCGGTGGCCGTGGCTAGCTGCTGCGTGACACTTGTTAGCGGCAGCGGAACGCCGAGACGATGCCCCTCCTCAAGCATGAGGCTGAAGTCTTTCAAGAACAGATCGACTTTCATCTGTGCGTCGAAGCGATGGCTAACCATCAGCGGGCCGCGTATGTCAACCATCTTCGAGGCAGCCGCGCTGTCTTTAAGGACATCAAGCAGCACAGCCGGCGCCAGGCCGCCTTTTGCTCCGAGGACGAGCGCTTCGGCAAGTGCTGCAGTATTGAGCCCGACAAGCAGATTTGTGGCAAGCTTCGCCAGTGAGGCCATGCCGACATCGCCTACGTAATGCGTTTTCTTGGCAATTGCGTCGAAGATAAGCTGACAAGTATCAGCGCGTGCGCGGTCACCCGCAACAAAGATCGTGCAATCGCCGCGCTCGACCATAGCGCTCGTCCCGCTCATAGGCGTGTCAAGAAAGCCAACCGCCTTGGCCGCCGCAGCAGCGGCCAGACGGCGCGTCAGCGAAGGAGAAATGGTGCCCATTTGGATCACGATGCAGTTGCGCGGCGCGGTTTCGATAAGGCCTCCCGCGCCGAGAATTGTTGCCTCGACGCTCTCGAGCGATGGCAGGATTGTGAAGACGGCGTCAGTTTCTGCTGCAGCCTCGGCGATGCTTGCCGTCGCGATTAGTCCCTGATTTTGGAGTGCCTTGAGCTGTTCGGGTCGGGTGTCATAGCCTTTCACTTGAAACTTCCCACGGAGGAGACGCGTGGCTACCGCGCTTCCGAGCAGCCCAACCCCGATGATCCCGATTCGTTTCATATAAACTTCATCGACGCGAGCTTTCGTCCGCCTTTTTAATAAATACTTAGTCAAAGATATTTGAAACTGTGTCTCGCGCCAAGACGCAAAGCCCGCCAAGTGACGGGCCCAAGCCCGTCATCCTGAGCATATGCGAGAGATCTAAGAAAGATTTCTCCCGTTGGTCGAAATGACAAGTTTTCTTTGCACCTTGGCGTCTTGGCGCGATAAATTTTCTTGAAGTAGCTTTGTTCAACATTTGAAAAGTTAGAATCTAGAGTCCCAGATATCTCCGCTTAATCTCTACATTCTCCCACAAAAGCTGCGGTGCGGAGGAGTGCACGATGCGACCTCGCGAGAGGATGTGAACGTGGTCGGACACGCGGAGCGCGAGCGGCAGATTCTGCTCCACGAGGAGAATCGACAATCCTTGGGACTTGAGATTCTCAATCGCGCGGCCGACTTCGCGAACCAAGAGCGGTGCCAATCCCTCGGTCGGCTCATCCATCAATAACAGTTCAGGGTTGGTCATGAGACCGCGAGCGATCGCCAGCATCTGCTGCTCGCCGCCGGAGAGCTTTCCGGCTCGGATCTCACGCCGCTCACGAAGACGCGGGAAGAGCTCCATCACATGCTCGACCGTCCAGGGCCCACCGTTCCGTTTGTTGGCAACCATGAGGTTCTCAAGAACGGTGAGGGAAGGGAAAACGCGGCGACCCTGCGGCACCAGCCCAAGCCCGAGGCCGACCGCGCGATTGGGGGGCCACGCGGTGATGTCGTGCTCCTTGAAAAGCACCTGGCCTCGGCGCGGCGCGGTGAAACCAATGATGGAGCGGATGAGCGTGGTTTTTCCCATGCCGTTCCGTCCCAGGATCCCTACGACCTGACCGCTCTCCATTCTGAGCGAGATTCCCTGAAGAATGTGGCTGTCGCCGTAGTAAGTGTGAATGTCCTTTACCTGTAGCATCAAGCGTCCTCCAGAGCGGCGCCGAGATAGATCTCCTGGACCACCGGGTTGGACTTGACCTCGTGACTGAGGCCGTCAGCAATGACCTTCCCGTAGTGCAGGACCGTGATGCGATCGGTGAGCTCGAAGGCGACGTCCATATCGTGCTCGATGACCAACAGGGTCATAGAGGAATCGAGCTTCTTAAGCAGGGCGGTCATCATGTGTGACTCTGCCGGCGATAGCCCCGCGGTAGGCTCATCCAATAGCAGGAGCTTCGGCGCGCCGGCCAGAGCGAGCGCGACCTCAAGCTGGCGCTGCTCGCCGTGAGAGAGATCGCGGACAGTCTCGTTTTCTTTTTCCTGGAGCCCGACGGTTTCAAGCACGGAGCGGGCCCGGGCGAAATGGTCCGTGTACCGAGAGAGAGCACGGTGAAGATGAAGCTTCGCAGGCGTTAAGGCCTGCACCGCGAAGAGACAGTTGTCCAATACCGTAAGGCGGGGGAAGAGATTGGTGATCTGATAGGTCCGGGCGAGACCAAGCGCCGCGCGGCGGTGAGGAGGCAAACGCGTCACGTTCTGGCCAAAGAGGGTGATTCGCCCTTCAGTTGGCCAGGCCTCTCCACTGATCAGACTAAACAGGGTGGTTTTCCCGGCGCCGTTCGGGCCGATGAGCGCTCGGCGCTCGCCGGCGGCAACCGCAAGACTCACGCCGTCCACGGCACGAAGCCCCTCGAAGGCTTTCGAAACGTTCGCAAGGCTCAGAGCGGGATCGGTCGGGCCAATCATACTGTTAATTCTCCGCCGTCATGCGGCGCACGAATTCCGTGAGGAGTAAAGGGCGAAGCGTCAGGCGAGCCAGCGTAGCGTCGTCGAAATTCGCAACCAAAGTTTGCCGTCATTCCGGCCAAGCTGGCGATAGCTAGCGCGAGCCGGAATCCAGAAAATACAACAGGGAAAACTGGATTACCGCTTTCGCGGTAATGACGAAAGGGAGACGTCACGTTATTCCGTGAACTTCTGAGGCAGGACACTAACGTGTCTCGTCCTTTTGCCTCGTGCATCTCCGTCGCCTCACGCCTGACGCCTCACACCTCGCCTAGCAGTGCTTACACGGTGGATTATTCCGGTCGTAAACGCGCTGCTTTAAAAACTCCTCCGGTTTGTACTTCCAAAACTGAGAGACCGATGGGAAGGTGTGCGTCACCGTGTTCCAAAGCTCGCCGTCTTTCTTCTCAACCTTGCGGACATAGATGTTCTGGATCGGATTGCCGTGAGCGTCCAGCTTGATGGGTCCACGCGGCGCATCGGGGATTTCGACCTTTCGCAGCGCAGTGAGGAATTTGTCCCTGTCCTCGACGTTGCCGCCGACTGCTTTGGCCGCCTCGGCGATCCAACGTGCGGCGGTGTAGCTCGCCTCCGCATAGTAGCCCGGAACCTTTCCGTACTTCGTCCGGAACTCCTTGACGAAGCGCTTATTCACCGGCGTGTCGATTGCGGCGCTATAGATAAGTGGCGTAATCGCGCCGACGGCTTCGTCGCCCAGCGAAGGTAAGACAAACTCATCGAATGTCGTTCCGCCCCCGATGAGCGGCAAGCGAGCCTTTAACCCCGCATCCTGGTACTGCTTGGGGAAACGGAGGGCCATGGCCGCGACCATCACGGCGAAGACGGCGTCGGCGTCACGCTTGACCTGCGGCAGGTAAGGACCGAAGTCGGTGGTGCCGAGCGGCGACCAGAGCTTCTGGATCACTTGGCCGCCGGCTTCCTCAAAAGTGCGTTGGAACCCGCCGACCTGTTCCCAGCCGAAGGCATAGTCTGCTGCGATCGTCACGACCTTCTTATACCCGAGGGTCTTGTGCACCCACTCGCCGAACGGATGATTCGGCTGGCTCGAGGTCCATCCGGTTCGGACAGCCCATTTCGTGGGCTTGCGTTGTGTCAGATCATCGGCTGAGACCACAGCCCAAACGGTGGGGATCCTGTACTCATCCACCTTGGGTGCCAGCGCGTAGCCCTCGTTCGCGAGGAAGATGCCGGCCACGGCATGCACTCCGTCGCTCTCGACGAGCTTGCGCAGTTTCGTCAGTGCTTGTGACGGGTCGCCTTGAGTATCCTCGATAATCACCTCCACCTTCCGCCCGGCTATCTGCTTGCCGATCTCCTCGGTGTACATCATGAAACCGTTGGACATGTCTTTACCGACTGCGGCGCCGCCACCCGTCATCTGCGTGAGAAAGCCGACCTTGATCGGGCCCTTCTGCGCCGCTTCCAGACTCGGTCCCGTCATTACGAGGACCACGACCGCTAAGAGCGAAACAATCAGCTTTTTGTTCATGGCTACCCTCCTAACTGATCTTCAAGTTCTGTACGTACTAAGGCCGGTCTGACCCGCCGTGTCCACTGCCGCACGGCTCCGACGATACCTTCAGGGGCGTAGACGATCGTAGCGATATAAACCACGCCGAGGATCAAAAGCCAGCGATGCGTGTATACGGAGACGAGGTTCTTTAGCATGACGATGATGCCCGCCCCCAGCGCCGGGCCGAGCAAGGTCCCGCGGCCACCCAAGGCGACCATGAGCAGCGCTTCTACCGAAGTCGCGAGCTGCAGGTCGGTAGGGCTCACGAAGCCATTGTAGTAGGCCCACAGCACTCCGGCGAAGCCAGCGAAGCCGCCTGCAATGACAAAGCCGATATACTTGTGCAGCCACACGTGGAAGCCGAGCGTCCTCATGCGAGATTCGCTCTCTCTGATCCCCACGAGGCTGCGGCCGAACGGAGAGCGAACGATCATGCGAAGGATCCAGAAGGAGATAAGAAATCCCGCCAGTGCAAAGTAGTAAAATGGAATCGATTGGACGAGTGACCATGGCAGACCGAGATCGGGCCGGGGGATCGCGGAGATTCCGTTGTCGCCCTGGGTCATCGTGACCCAGCGGTGAGCGAGTCCCCAGACGACCATGCCAAGAGCAAGCGTGATCATAAGAAAATAAACCCCGGTAGCGCGCAACGCCAGCAGACCGAAGATTGCCGCAACCGCCAGCGTGAGCAAAACACCGACCGGCAAGGTCAACCAGAAACCGGCTCCATAACGCGTGGCGAGGATGCCTACACTGTAAGCGCCGAGGCCAAAGTAGGCCGCATGGCCGAGCGAAGCCAGACCTGTATAGCCGAGAATGATATCAAGGCTCATCGCCAGGATCGCGTAGATCAGTGCCTGGGTCAGCAACGTGAGCAGGAACGAGGAGAGAAACGGCGGCGAGACAATGAGAAGAAACAAAACAATCGCAATTATCACCCACTCTTTTGAAAACAGAGCTGGTCTCATCACGCGCGACCATAGAGGCCCGTAGGCCGAACTGCCAGGATCGCGGCCATCGGGGCGAAGAGTGTGAAATACGATAGTTCAGGAAAGAGCGCCTTGCCGAAGTTATCGAGAAGCCCGACCATGAGACTTCCGATCAAGGCGCCCTTGAGACTTCCCATGCCACCAACGATGACCACGACAAATGCGTATGGAAGGATCTCGAAGTCGGCGCCCGGATAAACGCCCACGAATCCTCCGGCAACTACGCCCGCCACCGCCGCCAGGAGAGCGCCGAGGGCGAACACAGCCATCGAGATTCCAAAAACGTTAATTCCAACGCCACGCGCCATCTCCGGGTCATCCACAGTCGCCCGCATCATTGCCCCGACTCTAGTCTGCTCGAGAACCAGCCAGAGAACCAAAGCCACGGCCGCCGCCACCGCAATGATGAAGATTCGATAGACTGGAAAATAAAGCTCGCCGATTCGGTAGGCACCGGAGAGCACGGAAGGCACGGGAATCGTGTGAGGGTCACCACCCCAGATGATCAGCGCAAGATCCTGAAAGATGAGAGCGAATCCCATGGTGGTGAGCACCTGTCCCAGTTCCTGCCCGCTAAGCCGCTTGAGAAACGCGTTCCACTCGCCGACGCCTATGAGAGCAATGGCAAGTGCCCCGGCGAGGATTGCCAAAACGAAACTTCCGGTCAGCCGGATGACGGTTAGCCCGACGTATCCTCCGAGAAGATAGTAAGAGCCGTGCGTCATGTTGACAATCCGCATCATGCCGAAGATGAGAGAGAGACCGCCCGCGAGAAGGAAGAGAAGCGCACCATAGGAGATGCCGTTAAAGGCCTGGATAACCCAGAATTCCATGCGCTCTTTCGATTCGAGAGGTTAAGACGTTGGGGCGACCTTTTGCTACCACCCACCTCCGCACTTGTCAATTAGTTCACGGGCTGCATACCATCAGAAGAGTTTCAAGTTTCGCGTCTCAGGTTTCGGGTTTAACTCGAAACGCGGAACTCGAAACCGCAAACTGAAACGAATCTGCCCGCAGCTAACTGACGGGGGCATCAAAAAACTTTTAAGAACATTTATCCTAAAGGTTGTCACCCTCGAATGTTTTTATCGGGGTTCCAGTCATAGTTCCTCTGGATTCCCGATAGAAGCTTTCGGGAATGACGGACTTTTTGGAATAGCCTTACCCAGCGAACGTCTGACTGCGGGGAGATTCAATGGGAAATTTGCGACGTCTGACTTAACTCAAGCGGCAGCGAGACTTTGAACGTTGT
>DASTOD010000056.1:0-2388 GCA_035762645.1 Binatia bacterium
GACACCTTCGGGAGGTTCTATTTTCGTGTGCCGCGCTTTGAGATCGGCAGCGAGCTCCGCGATAAGGGGATTGGAACTGCCTTTTTGCAGCATCTCGGCCATGCCCATCCCCATCGATAACATCTCTTTCATCACGCCCCACGGCCCGTTCGGGCTCGCGCAGGTGACCGCCAGTCCAACCATCGGCGCAGCGGCAACGATCGTTTTCCATTCCTCCGGTGTGAAATCAAATTTACTCGTCATTGGAATTCGCCTCCCTTCGTTCGGCCAGCCGGTACAACAGCCGCGCGGTTAGATCACATCACGTAATCGTTTGAACAGCTGCCCCAGAGCGAAGCACACGGATGATGGAAACCAGACCCATTTCAATTCGCTTAGCAGCACCGCGAACCCTCTATCCGAAAAAAAGCCGGCAACTCCGATGGGTGATACCTCTATCGGCCGGTAGGGAAAGAAATATCGCTTGTTGCTGAACGGCGCGAAGAGGCCAACGCCCAATCCGCCATTGGTCAATGCATCCAGGACCGGATGCGATAGGGAAGATAAGAACAGGAATAAAAAAATGATCAGATGGCTGCCGTCGCTGTCGGAAAACACGGTCAAAGTCGTGAGTGCCGCGAACGCCACAGCAAAAAATATCGAGTGAGTAAAGCCGCGATGGCCCAGCATATCGCTATAATCGATGCCGAACGAAAAGCCGACTACGTCGAGGTCTGGAATCATCGAGCAGACCGAGGCGGCAATAAGCAACGACGGCGATGCCGCGTCTGGCGGTAGCAACACAGAAAGCGCGATGGGCACAGCCGGGTGAGTGATCACTGTACACACCGATCATTTTTGCACTAACGATCCGTATCCTCAACCCAATAAACAGCTTTGTCAGGCAGACGGTACAGCCTCTCGAATCGTCACCCCCCTTCGATACGACCTTGCGGTCTACTCAGGGCGGGCGGGTTTTACTATTTCCGATTCCCCGAGTAGCCACGTTTCGGTGGCGTATCGAGGGGCTGGATTCCCGATAGAAGCATTCGGGAATGACGGACTCGCTGGAAAATTGGGGTTGGGAGTGAAAAGGGATAGGTAGACTTCGTTGACACTAAACCGGTTCATCAACTACTTTGCTCTGGAGAGACTGACAGCTGCGGAATGAGGAGAAAAACATGGCAGAAAAAGCACTCGTCGTGCAGGGCGGAAAATTGATCGATGGCACCGGCCGGGCGCCGATCGAGAATTGCGTCGTCGTCATCCAGGCGGGCAAATTTCAGGCGGTGGGCAGGAGCGGCGCAGTTTCTATTCCTGCCGGCGCTGAAGTGATCGACGTCAAAGGCAAAACCGTCCTGCCAGGCTTCATCGATGGTCATGGGCACCTGGAGGATTTTCATGGAGAGCTTTATCTCCATCTGGGGATTACGACCTGCGCCAGTATCGAAATCTATCAGGACGGCCCATGGACGCGGGCGCAAAAACAGGGCACCGCGCTAGGCAAAATCCGCGGGCCACGGATTTGGATGTCCGGGCGGGCGATCGGTGGCGTCAGCACCGGTCATGACGCATTCGGCTCGCGCACCGCGCGCGACAACATCATCGTCGCAACGCCTGAAGAGGTGCGCAAAGCCGTGCAGCGGAAAAAGGAATTCGGATGCGACATCCTCAAGGTCAATGAGTTTCTTTCTTCGGACCTGCTGAAAGTCGCCGTCGAGGAAGCTCACCGGCTGGATATGCCTGTAGCCGCCCACAGCTGGGACGTCGCGGGCTCGGTCAATGCAGGTGTTGACGCAATCGAGCATATTTGGTCCGTCGGCTACAGCTCCATCCCGTATGCCCCCGCGAGGCGGAAGCTGGCCGAGGATCGGCTGGGTGGGGTAATCGATCAGGAGCTCGCCGGAGCTTATTATCAGACAGAAAATTACGACGCGGTGATCGGCGCGATGGTGGAGCATCAGGTCGCCTGGACCCCGACCATTGCCAAATGGCTGCGGCCCCTTTCGCCGAGCGCGCCGCGCTTCCGGGAAAGAGAAAACCAAATCTTGAACGATCCCAATGCCGCTCTCCCCGTTGCCGTTCGCGCGGTGACCGACAACGCCTATGACAAGTTGTTTAAGCGCTACACGCCCAAGCAGCTCGAGCAAGCCAAAATCGGCTATGAAAAAGCCAGTGAGTTCATCCGGCGCTTCGTCCGGGCGGGCGGCAGCCTGAAGGAAGGCTCGGACCCGCCTCGGGGCATGGCGGCCTTGCTGATGCATCAGGCCCTGGTGATGGACGTCGAGGCGGGTGTGCCGCCGATGACGGCGATCCAGGCGGCCACGCTCAATGTCGCCAGGACTTTCAAAAAAGAAAAAGACTACGGCAGCGTCGAGCCCGGCAAAGTCGCAGACCTGTCCATCGTCG
>DASTOD010000057.1:0-8274 GCA_035762645.1 Binatia bacterium
CCGGACCTATGTCGAAGGGGCGATCCCTCAGCGTCCCTATCCAAGAGCGGAGAATGTCGCGCTTGGAGTCGAGGAATTCGGCTCGAAGCCGGGAATTAAGGGGAAGCGCGCCGCGGACCTTATGGACGCAAGCTTGCTGAAGGAGCTCGAGCACGAACGGCTATTCGATCGCCTGTATCGAAAGCCCAGAGAACATGGCGAATAGTTGAGACAAGGCAAGAGGGTTCGCTGATCTGATTCTTGAAGCTCACCGCCCAAGGTGTTAGAAAAGACCTCTCTGTGGTCGCATAGCTCAGCTGGTTAGAGCGCTCGCCTCACATGCGAGAGGTCGCAGGTTCGAGTCCTGCTGCGACCACCATGTTTGACACTGTAAAGAACTGCCCCGTTTTGTCCTTTTTCGAAACAGGCGCCCACGGCAGCCGATACTTCAGAGTGATCTCTTTACCGCGAACGCGTATTTCCTTGATGATTTCCCTCAAAAATTCTCGTTTTGCGAAAATTGTTTTTTCTTTCAGCCGCTTCTGCATTTCTTTGATGTAATTGTCCATTAAGAGCGGTGGGAATTCGAGGTAAGAGTCGTTGGGCCGCAGCGCGGTCGGTGCTCGCGCGGCAAAAAGCAGTTCTTGAACGGGTCCTGGATCGGTGTATATGCTTGACGCTGTTAACGAGAAACTGCTTCCATCGCGAGAGGAGGATCTCCTGCACCGCCGTTACCAGGCTCTCCTCGGTATTTCTGAGGCCACGCCGTGCACCAAGTCTGAACGAGCTGTTTCACGAAGGTAGGTATCACGGACATGCAGAAACGGAGCTATGGACGTTGCGTCGTTACAGAAGGTCATATTCGCGGTTGCTGAATCACAAAGTCTCGACGCAGTACTGCAGATGATCGTGCGCGGACTAGCGGAACGGCCCGAAGTCGCTCTGGCGCGTATATGGCTGACTGCTCCTGGCGACATCTGTGCGACATGTCACATGCGGAGCATCTGCCCGGATCAAAGCAGCTGTCTTCATTTGATGGCCAGCGCTGGCAATCCTTTCATTGAAGCAGGTTCCGCGGAGGCGAACGCCGACGCGTGGTCGCGCACCGACGGCCATTTTCGCAGAATGCCATTAAACGCTCCCTTGAAGATTGGATACGCGGGAGGAACCGGACAGTCGGTTCTGATCCACATCCAAGAAGGACAGGAGAAACAGCCATGGATTGCGAGACCGGATTGGGCTAGGGAGCAGAAAATACGGAGCATCGCCGCCCAGCCTCTTGTTTTCAATAAGCAAATTCTCGGCGTTCTCGGGGTCTTTAGCCGCAATCAGATCAGTGAACCTGAGTTCACTTGGCTACGCGCCTTCGCTGATCAGGTGGCTGTGGCTATTACGACAGCGCGCAACGCGGACCAACTCCGCGCGCTACTTGATATCAATAACGCTTTGATTACCCACCGATCCTGGGACTCACTTCTTCATGCAGTCTCCGGAGCGCTGCAACGCGCCGTATCAGTTGATGGATGTGCCTTGTCACTTTACCTTCCCGATCAGGACGTATTCCGACTGATGGCGGTGGAAGCGGTGCCGACATCGGATTACTTCGTGGCCGGGCGCGAGCTCGGACGCGCGGAGAACACTATTGGATGGGTGTTTGAGCACCAGCAACCCCTTGTCCATCGCGACCTCGAACAGGAGCAGCCGTATGCCAACGAGAGACGGCTCGCGGCCGAGGGAATGCGGTCTTATTGCGCTGTTCCCTTGATCGTACGAAACAACTCCATCGGCGTGCTCAGCGTCGTTAGTAGGAAAGCAGGCCAGTATTCGACGGCACACGTGGATTTTCTACGGGAAATCGCGAACCAAGTCGCTCTTGCGGTTGAGAACATGAAGGCTTACCAAGAGATCACCGAACTGAAGGACCGGCTGGCCAAGGAGAATCTCTACCTAGAGGAGGAAGTCCGCACGCATCACAATTTCAATGAGATTGTCGGGGAGAGCGCTGCCCTGCGCCGGATGTTGAAGGAGGTCGAGACCGTCGCACCGACCGACTCAACCGTGCTCATCCGTGGGGAGACAGGCACAGGCAAGGAGTTGGTCGCCCGGTCCCTCCACGACTTGAGTCCCCGGCGGGACCGGACCTTCGTGAAGCTCAACTGCGCGGCCATCCCCACGGGGCTCCTGGAGAGTGAGCTGTTTGGCCATGAGAAGGGCGCCTTCACCGGCGCTATCACCCAGAAGGTCGGCCGTTTTGAGCTGGCGCACCAGGGGACGTTATTCCTCGACGAGGTCGGCGATATCCCGCTGGAGTTGCAGCCGAAACTGCTCCGCGCCTTGCAGGAGCACGAGTTCGAGCGCCTGGGCAGCATGCGGACTATCCGGGTGGGCGTGCGCGTGGTGGCGGCGACGAACCGGGACCCAGCGCAGATGGTCGCCGACGGGCGCTTCCGCAGAGATCTCTATTACCGCCTGAATGTGTTCCCGGTCGTGCTGCCGCCTTTGCGCGAGCGCCGCGACGACATCCCGATGCTCGCCCGCCATTTCATCCAGCGGTTCGCGCGTAGGATGGGCCGGCGGATCGAGACCATTCCGGCCGCGGTCATGGACGCGCTGGTTAGCTACCCCTGGCCCGGCAACATTCGGGAAATGCAAAACGTCATCGAACGTGCGGTTATCCTCTCCCGCGGCCCGGAAATTGAGATTCCTCTGTCCGAGTTCAAACAGCAAACGAAAGGAACCGGCGATTTTCTAAGCAGTCTTTCCACTTTGGAAGAGGCGGAACGGCAGCACATCTTGCGCGCTCTCGGGGAAACCAATTGGATCCTCGGCGGGCCTGCAGGCGCGGCATTCAAACTCGGAATGAAGCGTACCACTCTCCAATCCAAGATGCGCAAGCTTGGCATTGCACGACCTTAAGTAAGTCTGCCGACATCGCGGCTCCTGCCGAAACCTCGGCAGAACCGTTCCGTGACCTCAGCTGATTAATTTTTACCTATACTAAACTAATATGGGCTCGTTTTTTGGTGACTTTCGACAACCGCCCATGCCAACGATTGAGGGCCTGGCTCACGCTCGCTCGACTTTTCACACGCAGCCGTCTCCGAGGCCGTAAGCAAAAGCGCCCCTTGCCCGGTTCTCACGATCGACGCGAGTCAGGCCATCTGCCACAGGCGAGGATGGCGACTGCCCGCTTTTAGAGAGATCCTAGGGTTAGAGACCGGGACTTCTGACTGGCGGTCAGGGTGAGACGGCGCTCAAACTGGTTGCAGAGGTTCACACCAGAAAAGGATCGATACGTCAAGCACCACCGGACGTTCGGTGGCGCGGCATGGGTTTGGCTAAAATCTCGCCGGGATGAAGATAGAGCGATCCAGACTATCCTGACGCTCGACGGAATCGAACAAGTACTGACCCGAGATGAGGCGGCAGCGCGCTTCAAACTGATGCCGGAGCGAATCTGTGAGTTGATCGTCATCGGTGACGCCGACACTGTCTTTGGTGACTTGAATGCGAGCTCGGAGATCCTCGAGTCCACTTACCGCTCCCCATGGCTCGCTTCATGAATCCGCTATTCCCCTCCTTATTTACAATTCGTCAGTGGCTCTCCCATCGGCCGCTGCTTTTCAAGCGAACCTGGATCTAACCCGCATTCTTTTCAACGGCTGAATGCCTTTTCGCGGGCCCTTTTTGCTCGGCCGGGGGGTCACTCCCGGCCCGTTGATCCTTGACGTTTAAACCAAACTAAAATGTCCGGTGCTGGCACACCAGTAGCCGCTACCGAAACTCAAACAGCAACTGCAGGCAAGGCGCTAAGCGCGCTTGGCCGTCTGAGTCTCGCGTCAATATTTAGTCACTTGCCGATAATTCGGCAGACTCCCTGTAGAGAATACTCTGACCGACAAGCAGGCAGTCTGTAAATCTCCGTTCCTGCAGTTGTATTTGTCATCTAGAGATCGACTCGGCTGGCACGGCGCTTGCCCTTTGGAGATCAATCACGGTGATAAAGTCGTGAAAATCACGCCCAAAACCCTAAAGTGAATGCGACAATGGCTTGCAGCCGGCAGTCCAAGAGATGACCGCGAACCAAATGCCAAAACTCGCGAGCGTGTCGGCTTGGAGTCCGTTGCGCCAGCGGCTCTTTCGCGCCCTATGGATTGCGTCGGTCACGTCAAACATCGGTACGTGGATGCACGAGGTCGGAGCGGGGTGGGTGATGACCTCGCTCACAACCTCGCCCCTCATGGTGGCGCTGATGCAGACCGCGACCAGCCTGCCGATCTTCTTCATGGCGCTGCCCGCGGGGGCGCTGGCCGACATCGTCGATCGGCGCCGGATGCTGCTACTTACACAGACGTGGATGCTGGTTGCAGCGGCGGCGCTCGGCGCGTTCACGTTATTCGACCTCACGACGCCTTGGGTACTACTGGTTTTGACGCTCGCGCTTGGCGCCGGCGCCGCAATGAACGCGCCGGCGTGGCAAGCGACTGTCCCGCTCCTTGTCCCTCGCGCTGAACTTCCGGCAGCGGTTGCGTTGACCGGTATGGGCCTGAACCTGGCGCGCGCTGTCGGCCCGGCTTTCGGCGGCGCCGTGGTCGCGGCGGCAGGAGCATGGGCGGTGTTTGTCTTAAATGCGGGTTCGTTTCTCGGCGTGATGGTCGTACTTTATGGCTGGCGTCGGCCGGCAAAGAACAGTCCATTGCCCTCGGAAGGCGTGCTCAGCGCTATTCGAGCCGGAATCCGGTATGCGCGCCATGCGCCCGCTTTACGCGCGGTTCTTTTTCGCATTGTGTTATTTGTGCCGTTCGCAAGCGCGCCATGGGCATTGTTGCCGGTGTTTGCCCGCCACGAGATGGGACTCGACTCGCTTGGCTACGGAGTTCTGTTTGGCTGCCTGGGTATCGGTGCGGTCGGCGGCGCCATGCTCCTGCCACTGCTGCGGCGCAAATTTTCCACCGATTCTCTTGTGGCTGGCGCAATCGTCGTCTTCGCGGCTATTACGGTAGGATTGGCGCTAGTGCGGGATTTCGGCTGGTTATGCCTGTTTCTGGTCACCGGCGGTGTTGCCTGGATTACGCTCATGGCCTCCTTCAATGTGGCGACGCAGACGGCGGCGCCGTTGTGGGTAAGGGCACGCGCGCTGGCCCTATATCTACTAATGTTCCACGGCAGCATGGCGCTCGGCAGCATAGTGTGGGGCGAGATAACGGAACATCTAGGCATCACGGCGGCTTTCTTGGGGACTGCCGGAGGGCTGGTCGTTGGGCTTGCAGGGATGTCGCGCTATCCTCTGAACGGAAACGAAATAATGGATTTAACGCCCTCACCGCATTGGCCTGAGCCCATTATAACAACCGAGCCTCGTCCTGACGACGGGCCGGTGTTGGTCACAGTCGAGTACCGCATTGACCCGCAGCATGCGCGAGATTTCACGCTTGCTATGAAGGATGTAAGGCAGCAACGTCTGCGGGATGGCGCCTTTCGATCCAGCCTCTACTCGGATCCTGCCGATCCGAGCCGCTATGTCGAAACTTTTGTCATTGAGTCCTGGGCCGAACACTTGCGCCAACACGAGCGTGTGACAGTTAGCGATCGTGTTGCCGAAGATCGCGCCCGCGTCTTTCATATCGGCGATGCGCCGCCGGTCATCTCTCACTATATCTCAGCCGATGCGAGCGCCACCCCGGAGTGAACGGTCTCGTCATTCTTGGCACAAACGGCTTACCTCACAAGCCAGCATTTCGGCGCACGCCGACAGATCGGCACTGATCATTCGTCACATCTCACATTTCCTGCGTCGGGAAGCGTAGAAGTCTCATAATTCTCGTGGGTTGTCAAAGCTGAGTTCTTAATTGTCCTTGGCACACGGTTTGCCCTGGCTTCTCTGCCGAAGGAAAAGTTCAGGTGCATGACTGTGAAGATCGAGATTCCATTTTTGGCGGGTTTGTTTCTCATCGCCAGCGAGCTGTGGGCTCGGGCTGCCGTTCAAGGTGTAGAGCCAGCGTTTGCTTCTACCGCAATCGAATGGGCCATGAAAATATCAGGACGGCTCGAGAAAAAACCCGCGTGAGATTGGATCCCGTTAGGATCCAATGAACCGTAGCGGTGCTCTCAGTGACTCGATTTCTCTCGCGCCTCGCCGCTGAGACTTTTTGAGCAGCCTGCAAGAAATTTTTTCAGCAGACCACTGAAACCAGGAGAACCAACTATGTCGCTCCGGAGACTTTACTGGGTCATCTTCATCCTTTCGGCTCTTGCCGGTCAGTTGTTTTTGCTCGGATACATAGCAAGAGGCGTCGCAGAAGGGGACGGTTCTCTTACTCGAACTGTGTGTGGAAGCCTAGTTCCAACTCGGACAACCGTGCGGGATGGCGGCTCAAGCCGAGAGAGAGGTCAAAGGGGATGAGAGCGTTAGCATCGGTTGGGCTGGGAGTGTTGCTCTTGATGCCGGCTTTGTTGGTGGCAGGAGCGCCCGAAGACGCGCTGCGTCAAACCGTCGACCAACTCCTGGTGGTCCTGAAGGATCCCCGGCTGAAAGAAGAAGGTAACCAGGTTGAGCGACGTAGGAAACTCAAAGAGTTAATCTATCAAAGATTCGATTTCATGGAGATGGCGAGGCGCTCTCTCGGTCCTGAGTGGGGCCGCCGCAGCCCTGAGGAACAAAAAGATTTCGTGCGACTTTTCACCAACTTACTTGAGACAACCTACTTGGACCAGATCGAATCCTATAGCGGGCAAAAGGTCCGATACCTAAAGGGTCGAGTGCACGCTAACTACGCAGAGGTGGACACAAAAGTCGTCGACAACAAAGGCCAAGAATTCTCATTCAATTACCGGCTTCACAATCGGGACGGGGATTGGAAGGTCTACGACGTGATCATAGAACAGATAAGTCTAGTCAATAATTACCGTGCGCAGTTCAACCGTGTGCTTGCAAGGTCATCGTTCAAGGACCTCCTGGAGTCGATGAAGCAAAAATAATAGCCCACCGCGGGCTGCAGCAGTAACGGCGAGCCGCAGTGAATCCACACGGATGGATCAAACGATGGCGGATCACTCGCAGGAAAACTGTCCGCCAGTGTCAGACCAATCATCTCTTCCGAAAGTGTTTCTTTGCTTTAGGCCAACCGGAAGATTTACTGCGAAGGCGGCCCGACATACGGATCGCCGAGCGTAGCCTCGCGGCAGCGACGGCGCGTATTGGGGTAGCCGTTGCAGATCTTTTTCCGAGAGTAACTTTCGTCGGCGGCATCGGTTTGGAGGCGACCTCTTTTTCCCGTCTGGGTTCCGGCGGAAGCGACACCTTTTCCTTCGGCCCGCGGATTTTTTGGGCGGCGCTTGATCTGGGACGGGTGCGGGCACGCATTCGCCAAGCCGACGCGCGAGCCGAGGCTGCGTTGGCAGAATACGAAAAGAGGGTTTTAATTACTCTCGAGGAAACGGAGACCGCTCTTGTCAACTATGGCCGCCAACAGTTTCGGCGCGATTTCCTGCGCGAATCGGCGGAGGCAAGCGAAAAGGCGACCAGCCTGGCGCGACTTCGCTATCAATATGGAGTGTCGGATTTTTTGACTGTTCTCGATGCCGAGCGCACATTGCTGCAGGCTCAAGATCAGTTAGCGCAAAGCGAAACGAGCACGGCGACGGCGCTGGTTGCGGTCTACAAGGCTCTTGGTGGGTGGCAATAATGACGCCGGCTCAGGCCGCATTTTTTCCGGCCTGACTGCAAACCGTTTGAACGCGACATCCATCGCGTCAGTTGTGTTTGCTTGTTCGCCTGGACGGAGGGGCTCGGCGACCTCCGGTCTCGCTATCGGCGTGACCGTCGAGATCACGACGATGGCGATAGCCCGCTTACTGCTCCTGCTTGTTCATCTCCGGCTTGATCGGCCTTTGGCCTCGGCCAGCCGGTATATCCGCAATCTTAGGAGTGGCGTTGCGTACCGGCTCTGGCAGCTTCTTGCCGTTTACCCCATCCGAGCATCAAAGGTAAAATCCTGAGCCTCTATGCAATATGCAGTTTTTGTGACACCGCAGCCATCGCTACGATTTCTTGCCACCGCCCTTCACGAGATAGTAGCCGCCGACAGCCACGAGTAGGACCGCGAACACCAGGGCGGCAGTTTGTCCCGCCGCGTATGCACCGGAGCTCTCCGGCCCGTCCCGAAGAAAGGCTGAACCCAACATCGCGCTGCCCCAAACTACGCCAATCCCTCCGAAGATCCGATTGCGCATGACGTTCCCCTCCGTTGGCGCCAGCGGCGGGTTAGACCGGTCAAAAACGTCTTGATCTTGCCT
>DASTOD010000058.1:0-2060 GCA_035762645.1 Binatia bacterium
CCAGACGAAATTAATGATCGCAAAGCCCCAGGCCACCGGAACATTGATGCCCCAGATGCCGACTCCCTTGATGAGAAGGTAGGCGATCGCCAGGAACAGCACCATGACCAGCAAGAAGGCGATGCCGAAACCAATAAGCCAGCCTGCACCCGTCGGACGGGCCAGCACGATCGAGCTGATTTTTTCCGTAACCGAGGCAAAGGTGTGACCGGGAGCGAGCACGGGCTGAGGCTCGAGACGGGCTGCGGGTTCGGCTTCCGGCTCGTGGTTCATGCGAGTCTTCTCGGTTTCGGGTCTCGGGTCTCGGGTTTCGGGTTGGGGAGGAAGAACTCGAGACTCCAAACGCGAAACTCGAAACTGCTCGGTGCCATCGCCGTTCGCGGCTCAGCGCTCGCTTTACAGTGCGCTAGGGTTTTTCTCTGACCCATGAAAATTCATACTAGCTGTCGCCGAGCTCCGGATTCGGATTGCGCAGCGGCGCCAGATAGGTCGTGCGCGGCTGCGTGTTGAGCTCTTCGAGCAATCCGTAATTGCGCGGGCTCATTTTCATTTTGGCGACCAGACTGTCGGACCGATTGATATCGCCGAAGACGATCGCCTGAGTGGGACAGGCCTGCTGGCACGCGGTGAGAATCTCGCCGTCTTGTAGGGGCCGGCCCTCTTTCTCCGCTTCGATGCGCGCCTTGTTGATGCGCTGCACGCAATAGGTGCATTTTTCCATGACGCCCCGGCTTCGAACCGTCACGTCGGGGTTTCTCATCGCTTTCAGGCTGGAAATATCCCAATCGGAGTACTGCATGAAATTGAAGCGCCTCACTTTGTAGGGGCAATTATTCGAGCAGTAGCGCGTGCCGACGCAGCGGTTGTAGACCATGTCGTTCAAGCCTTCGGCGCTGTGCGCCGTGGCGGTGACGGGGCAGACCACTTCGCAAGGGGCCTTTTCGCAGTGCATGCAAAGCACCGGTTGATAGTAGGCTTCCGGATTCTCCGGTGATCCTTTGAAATAGCTGTCAATGCGCAGCCAGTGCATTTCGCGCGAGCGGATCACGTCCTGTTTGCCGACGACCGGTATGTTGTTTTCCGCCTGGCAGGCAACGACGCAGGCATTGCAGCCGAGGCAAAGGCTCAAATCGATCGCCATGCCCCAGGCGCGATCCGGGTAGTTGTATTCGGGGTAGAGCGAGGGGTTCGGTTCGCTCGCGTGGCTTTTCTTATGGGCAAAATCAGGGTTGTCGCGATATTGCTGCAGTGTTCCAGCGCGTATGAGGCCGCGCCCGTCGATATTATGGTGCATCTGGGTTGTAGCCAGGGCATAGCGTTCGCCCGTTTTGCGCATCTGCACGCCGTTTGCGGACCAAAGACTGTCCGAACCCCGCAGTCTATAAGCGTCGAACCCGACACCGTTTCCTATTCGTCCCGCCCGAGTGCGCCCGTAGCCGAGATGTAACGTCACCGTATCGTCGGCCTGGCCCGGCAAGATCCAAATCGGCGCGCGCACCACGCGCCCCTGAAAATCAAGCTCGACGACGTCGGCGTAAGCGACGCTGCCTTTAAAGCCCATGGAATAGCTGAGGCCCAGACGCTCGGCGGTCGCGGGACTCACCAGTGCGGCGTTGTCCCACGTGAGCTTGGTCAAGGGTTTCGGCAGCTCCTGCAACCAGCTATTGTTGGCAAAACGGCCGTCGAAGATCGAAGGATCAGAGCGAAAAACGATTTCCAATGAATTTGAATTCCGGGTTTCGGATTTTACATTGTCCGATTGGGAGTCCCCTCGCCCGCTGCCGGGAGAGGGACGGGATGAGGGCGCAGCCGACGGAGCGAGCCGCGGCGTCACTGACTTGGGCGCAACCGCTGTCCCCGCCACGATCCCGTCGTGAAGGGATTGGTGCCAAAGCCGCTCGAAAGCTTCCGCCGATTTTCCCAGCCGGCTTCTCCAGTACTCCCGCACGAGGTCATAGCCCGACTGCTCCGGTCGTCCGCTTAAGGTCGCGAGCAGCTCGTGGTCCGTTTTGCCGCCATAGAGCGGCGCGATCAGAGGCTGCACGATCGTGACCGTGCCG
>DASTOD010000059.1:0-6746 GCA_035762645.1 Binatia bacterium
CCCGATTGAGGAGAGGGAATGGAGCCGACGGCTTTCTGCGTTTCCAGCTCCATGAACGGCTGGTCTTTCGTAACCTGCTGTCCTTCCGAGACCAGAATACTAACGACTGTCCCGCCTTCCACGCCCTCGGCTAATTGTGGCAGTCTCACATCCATCTAAGGCTAATGCTGCGCGCGCGTGAATACGGGCTGTCTACAGGTAGAAGGGAAACGGTTTCTCGGGCTCTACTCCCAGCCGTTTGATCGCGTCTTCCACGATCTGGGCCGGTAGCAAGCCCTTTTGATGGAGCGCATACAAGGTTGCAACGGTCGTCAGCTCGGCATCGACTTCAAAAAATCGCCGCAAACGGGGTCGTGTATCGCTGCGGCCGAAGCCATCGGTGCCTAATGACGTCAAGCCTCCCGGTACCCAGGGAGCTATTTGGTCGGGCACGATCTTCATGTAATCAGAGACCGCGACGAACACGCCTTCTTCGCCTTGCAGAGTCGACTCCAGGTAAGACTGCTTCGGCGCTGCCGCCGGGTGAAGCATATTCCATCTTTTGATGTTCAGAGTATCGCCCCTCAGCAGCTTGTAACTGGTAGCGCTCCAGACGTCCGCCGATACGTCAAATTGTTCCGCCAGGATCTCTTGCGCCCGCAAGGCCTCACGGATGAGCGGGCCACTGCCAAAAATATGGGCCTTGTGGCGTTTTCCCTTTGCGGCGGCTCTAAGCCGGTAAAGGCCTTTGAGAATTCCTGCCTCGACTCCCTCCGGCATCGGTGGCATTTCGTAACTTTCATTGTACAGGGTCAAATAATAGAAGTACTCCTCGCCATCGACGTAGAGTCGGCGCAGGCCATCGCGAATAATGACCGCTATCTCATAGGCAAATGCGGGGTCATAGGTCAACAAGGTGGGGATCGTGCTCGCCAAAATGTGGCTGTGCCCGTCCTGATGCTGGAGGCCTTCACCGTTCAACGTGGTACGCCCGGCGGTGGCTCCAAACAGAAAACCCTTGACTCTACTGTCCCCGGCCGCCCAGATCAGGTCGCCGATCCGCTGAAAGCCAAACATTGAATAGTAGAAGTAGAAGGGGATCATGTTGAGTCCGACGTTGGCGTGAGCCGTACCGGCGGCGATGAACGAAGACATCGATCCCGCCTCGGTAATGCCCTCTTCGAGAATCTGGCCGTCTCTGGCTTCGTTGTAATATAAGAGTGTCTCTCGATCGACCGGTTCATAGAGTTGCCCTTTTGGCGAATAGATACCGACCTGCCGAAACAGCGCATCCATGCCGAACGTTCTTGCTTCGTCGGGAATGATCGGCACGATCCGTTTACCGATTTCCCCGTGGCGGAGGAGCTTGCTCAGCAACCGTACCATGGCCATAGTGGTTGACATGGCATGTTGACCCGAGCCTTTGTACAGCTCGGCATAATAGCTGCTGTCAGGAACATCGAGCGACGACGCTCTAACCTTGCGCTGCGGTAGGAAGCCGCCGAGCTGCCTTCTCCTCTCCAGGACGTACCACGTTTCCTGGCTGTCGAGCGGCGGGCGATAGAAGGGTGTTTCGACGACTTCTTCATCGGCAAGAGGAATATCGAAGCGCGACCGAAATTCACGCAGCTCACGCTCGTTGAGTTTCTTCTGTTGGTGGGTGACGTTTCTGCCTTCCCCCGCCTCGCCCAGGCCGTACCCTTTGACCGTCTTCGCCAAGATGACCGTCGGTGAGCCCCTGTGCTCAACCGCGGCCTTGTACGCTGTGTATACTTTTTTTGGGTCATGACCGCCCCTGAGCAACTTACGGATCTGGTCGTCGGTGAGATGGTTTACCATCTCGAGGAGCTCCGGATATTTGCCGAAGAAATGCTTTCGCGTGTAGCTCCCGGGCTCCGTGGAATACTTCTGGTAATCTCCGTCGACGGTTTCCTCCATCCGCTTCAGCAGCAACCCCGTATCATCAGCCTGCAGTAACGGATCCCAATCGGAGCCCCAAATCACTTTGATCACATTCCAACCTGCTCCTCGAAACAGCGCCTCCAGCTCCTGGATGATCTTGCCGTTCCCCCTGACCGGTCCGTCGAGCCGCTGTAGATTGCAGTTGACCACCCAGATCAAATTGTCCAGGTTTTCCCGTCCCGCCAGCGACAGAGCCCCCGACGCTTCCGGTTCGTCCATCTCACCATCTCCGACGAAGCACCAGACTTTGGGTTCTTCGCCTGACAGCAGACCGCGACTTTGCACATAGCGATTGAAGCGAGCCTGATAGATCGACATGATGGGGGCCAGCCCCATAGATACCGAGGGAAATTGCCAGAAATCAGGAATCAAATAGGGATGCGGGTAAGACGAAAGGCCGCCCACAGGGGAAAGTTCCTGCCGAAAGTGATGGAGCTTGGGCGCGTTGATGCGCCACTCAATGTAAGCTCTTGAATAGATTCCCGGAGACGCATGACCTTGAAAATAAACCATGTCGCCCAAGCGACCGTCATCTCCGCCGCGAAAGAAATGGTTGAATCCTACTTCATAGAGGGTCGCAGATGACGCGTACGTTGAAATGTGCCCGCCGATATCGGGATGGACGCGATTGGCCTTGACCACCATGGCCATGGCATTCCACCGGACGTAGCTCTTGATCCGCCGCTCTATCTCCCGGTTTCCGGGGTAGGACGGCTCTTTGTCGGACGAAATCGAATTGACGTATGGGGTGTTGACGACCTGGGGGATGTTGAGTCCGGAATCTCTGAGGTTCTGGATCAATTCTTCAAGCAGGAGCGTTGCTTGTGCCGGTTGTTCATTCTTGAGAATATACTCGAGAATGTATTGCAGGGATTCGACCCATTTATGCTTTTCGTTCTTCGGTCTCTTAGGGTCGTAGCGGCGGCTGTCGCTGTCGACCAGGTCCAAGGCCTCTTTTCTTTCGGAATCCATGCGTGGGTCCCCTATCATTGTAAAGAACATCAAAACATAATCAAAATCAACTGAACTCAATGAAATATCTCGATCTCACTTTCCCGGATCCAGCAAGCAATCTGGCCTGTGATGAGGCGCTACTCCAGCTGTGTGAAAGCTTGGAAGCAGAAAGGGTGTTGCGGATTTGGGAGCCGGGCACACATTTCGCGGTGGTCGGCTATTCGAACAAAGTGGCGTCGGAAGTCGATCTGGCGGCCTGCAAAGCCATGGGAATACCGGTTCTCCGGCGCTGCAGCGGCGGTGGCGCCGTACTGCAAGGTCCAGGCTGCCTGAATTATGCGTTGGTCTACAGCGCGCGTGATAGCGCTGACGGCTGGGGGGATATCGCGGACTCTTATCGATTGGTCTTGGGGCGCCATCGAAGATTGTTCGAAACTCTCCTGGCGAGAACAATTGAAATTCGAGGCATCAGCGACCTCGCCATCGATGGGTGGAAGTTCTCAGGGAATGCGCAGCACCGCAGGCGACGCGCCGTGCTGTTTCACGGCAGTTTTCTTCTCGATCTTGACACTTCGGTCGTCGAAGAATGCTTGAGGATGCCTTCTAAACAACCCCCCTATCGGGATAATCGGCCGCACCGGGGTTTCATAAAAAATCTGTTGGTCGATTCCAACGCCGTCAAGCAAGCTCTGAGGGAGGAGTGGCGAGCAGACAACCTGCTGAGCGCCGTTCCACGGCAGATGATCGACTCCTTGGTGCGAGACCGATACGGGCGCGCCGAATGGAATTTCAAGTTCTAGTATAGTGTCTCTTAAATTTAGGCAATTTATTGAACGTCATTCCGGCCAAGCTGGCGACAGCTTCAGCCTTAGGCTGATCCGCCTCCGGCGCAAGCGCGAGCCGGAATCCAGGAATTCCAAGGAGTTCTGGATTCCGCTTTCGCGGAAATGACGATTGAGGCTATCCTGCATAAAGTACAAACACCGTGAGACACTACACTAGCACTAATGTTAATTTTCTTGATGCGTGCCAACAGCTGATTTTTGGTGGCGGTGGACAGACTCGAACTGTCGACTCCGCGGATATGAGCCGCGTGCTCTGACCAACTGAGCTACACCGCCACATGCCGTTACAAACTATGACCGGTTTGAGCAGAGATCAAGCCATGGCCGGATGCGGGACGCGGTTCCACTGATCCTTGACGGAGGTTCTCTTGACAGCTTTTTTGCCTTTGCCGATCTGATAGAGCACACGTTCGGTTACCTCTAAGCAACTGAGCTTGTTCCCGTAGACCAGGCCCGTATCCAGGCCGATCTTATAAGGAAGATCAAAAAACACGGCGTTCTGCGGCGTATGCCCAAACAATACCGTGTAAGGTAGTCGATGAGAGTTATAGATAAACTCGTTGCGAATCCATAGCAACTCGGATTCGTTTTGGGCCTCCAACGGTTTTGTCGGATGGATACCTGCGTGGACGCACAAAAATGAATCAATAATGTAATATGTTCTTAAAGTCGTAAAGAACTCAACGTGCGCGCGCGGTATCCGTAGTCGTATTTCCTCAAGTGAGGATTGGCTCGGCGCAATGCCATAGCTGCTCAAAGTTGCCCGTCCGCCGTTATAAAGGAACATCTCTCCATATTGTCCAGGCAGTCCAATGAAGGACAGCAACATGTCTTCATGATTGCCCTTCAGGAAGACCATTTCGCGACCGCTCTTCTGTCGCAGCTCCAAGAGGTAAGAAACGGCCCCTTGGGAATCGGGCCCGCGGTCGATATAATCTCCCAAAAAAACCAACCGGTCGCGCGGCTCCAGAGGAAGAGCTTCGATCAAGCTCGCGAGTTCATCGACACAGCCGTGAATATCACCGATTACATAACTGCGCATTACAGAGGGCATCCTAGGCCATCTCGTTCACGAGTGCAACCAAACCCCGCGACTCCCGTCAACCCAAAAATTGACCGGGACTGAAAATTCTGTTAGCTTTGTTTCCTCGTTATGAAAGCACGGGATTTATATTCCAGTTACTTCATCGTGGCGGGAGTGGTTTGTTTCGTAATGGGATTAGGTAATTGGATCGTCGGAGCGGTGGAAACAAGCAAGTACCAGAACCTGTTGCACAGAACAGAACGAACGGGCTTGGAAGAGTCCTACCGAAGTTTTCAGGAACTCGACCATCAGAAAAACGAAGAGGTGCTTCGGCGGATCAACGAAGATCGAGAGAAATACAATGCCGCCCGAGTCAAGCTAAATTTCTTCTACGTGGTTTTGACGGGCGGGCGCACGCTGTTCCTGGTGGGCGTCATACTGCTCGTAGGGTCGGTCATTCACCTGATCCGGCGCGACACTCGGATGCGGTTAGCAGGATAGTTGTGGCCGCACGGAAAGAAAATTCTTGGATAGCGCGGATGTCGGCTACAGGCCGCTCACTTGGACGGCTTTGATTTCTGGTATTTTCGATAATCGTATCCTGTGGCCATGGCCAACAGAATATCCTCCATGCCGCCGCTTTTTTCGCGCCTTAAAATGAGCAGCCGATCGTAGAATTCCTTGAAATCCTTATAAACCCGCTGAGTTTCGTCCGCTTTCCTGAGATAAAAATCCTTGATTCTGGTTACCGTGAATCGCAATGCGGAAAAACGCAATTCGTTAGGGAACGAGTCCCATTCGGGGAGCGATAACGGCCTCAAGCTCTCGTAACCGGAAATCAGAGCTTCAAACCGGTCTATCCGGTAACGCTGATCGACAAAACAAAGCGCATTCACGGCCGTGGCGAGATCAAAAATGAGTTTCCCGCGGCAAGCGGCCTCGAAATCCATGACGCCCACTAGCCGGCTGCCTTTGAACTTGACGTTATCGGGAAAGAGGTCGCCGTGGATTATTCCTTTCGGAAGATTATTGTCGAGATAATTTTCCAAATATGAGAATTCATCGTCCAGTACTCGAACGATGTTCTTCATATGAGTAGGCAACTGGCGGCGCACTTCGCGATATATCGCGAGAATTCTATTAAAGCCGAAGCGGTTATCGATCCCTTTTTTGTATCCCCGCCCGATCAGGTGAAGATTCGCGAGCGCGTGGCCCAAAATGCTTAAATGCGCCGTAGTCAAAGCTTCGGCGGGCAATTCCACTCCATCGAGATAACGGCTGACGGTAAGTAGCTTACCTTGCGTCTCTAGGTGATATTTTCCCGTTTTGCTTTTTAAAGGCTGCAGACACGGAAAGCCCTGCTTGCGCAGATGAAGCAGTAAATCGAGCTCCTGCTTTACTTCGAGTTCACTCTTGACTTCGTCGATTTTAAGAAAGAAACGGCCCCGCTTGGTTTCCAGAAGGTAATTTGTGTTTACCGAGCCATTTCTAATTCCAGTGTACGAAATCAGATCGCCGAGCGTAAACTCATCGGCGACCTTGGATATATCCTTTTTGTTGAGAGGTGTGTAAATCGCCATCGGGTACACTATCTGAGCCCAACTGCTTCATTTGACCAAAACGTATGCACGTCAAATTGCTGACAACCGGAGGTGCATCATTGTGGCAAGCCCTTGGATTAATAATTATTGAAATTGACCGAAAAGTCAATATAAACGCGTTTTCTTCAGTACCACCCGGCAGTTTCCGAAAGATTATCAACGGATTGCTGAAGTAAGGCAGCAGACGAAGCCGTATGTGCTCAAAAAGTAGGTACAACCGCCCGTAAAAGAGTCGATCTGATACGGGCTAATTATCGTTAAATCAGCTAGTTACATATAAAACTTTAACTGTCAATCGGATTTTTATGAATCCAGAGTCGCCTTTGGCTGACAATCAGCTCGCCCGCGGGGCCTAGGCTTCGAGTTGTCGGGGACAGAAAC
>DASTOD010000060.1:0-3121 GCA_035762645.1 Binatia bacterium
GCGTTGCGCGCCGCGAGGACTCCAACGTAGTGACCGACGGCGACCGTCTGCGGCTGGATCGTGAATCCCGGAATCGTCCGGCGACGGCGCTCGGCGAGGACGTTATCGAGCAGCACGGCGTCCAGCCGGCCGATCACCAGATCGGTGTACGGATGCACGTCGTCGTCATAAGAGACCGCCTGAAGACCGAATTCGCGTTCGCCGCGAAGCAGGATTTCGTAGGCGATCGTGCCGCCGAGAGTGCCGATTCGCCGGCCGCGGAAGTCCGCCAGCGTGCGGAAGCGGGAAGCGTCGGCGTCGCGCACGCTCAACACTTCGCGGAAGCGGTAGTAGGGAACGGTCGTCGCCCTGTGGGCGCGCCGCGCCGGGGTATCTTCGATCCCGCTGAGGCCGATGTCGGCATCGCCGCGCTCGATAGATTGGTCGATCGAGGTGAAGGTGATGTTGATGAAGCTCGGATGGCGTCCTAAGCCGCGGGCGATCAGCTCGGCGAGATCGACGTCGAAGCCGACCACTTCATCCGGGCGTTCGGGATTTGCTTCGACGAACGGAGCGCCGCCCTCCGGATCCCCCGCCCAGCGAAATTCGCGGAGCGGCTGCGAAGGCGCGGCGGTTATAGGCTGTGACGCCGATATTGCGAGCACCGCGGCGGCGGCGATTACAATCAGCGCGCGCACGCGAGTGTCCCGATGCTCAAATCGCAGTGAAGCCAATGAAAAGAATGGGGGCGCGAGGGGAGGGAGCACAAAAACCTCAGCGGCGCGCGAGCACTAGGCTGCTGAAAAACTTTCTCGGAGTCCTTCGACGGGCTCAGAGCCTGCCCTGAGTCTACCGAAGGGACGAACGTAGAGAGTTTGAAATGATTAAGAAAATTCCGTTCTACTGAGCTTGTCGAAGTATGAGGTTCTCGAAGCATTCCTATCTTTTTTCAGCAGCCTGCTAGGCTTAGCGCCTCACTTTCGCTGTCTAAATTGCGGTTGTAAGCCTCACTCTCTTCGCGCAACGCATACGCTCCTTCGACGTGTTCGACTGCGCGATGCGTCGCTCTGCTGCCGAGCTCGCCTTTGACCCTCTCAACAAAAGCCAAACTCCCGACCGCGATCGCTTCCGACCAGCGATCGTCGCGCAACGCCCGGGCCGTTCTCAAGCGTGATCGACCCACTGACGGTGTGCTCTTTGAAAATCTCCCAAGTCCACACAACGCGGTTAACTCTCGAAGGTCGATCACCGCGGAGCGCTCGGGCGGCTTCGCTAAAGCAGATCACGGAACACCCGCGGGGTTACAATACGAATGTTTTCATAGGACTTAAGAGACAGAAGATGTTTGTCTCCTGTGACCACAAACTGTGCAAGACCTTCGACAGCCGCTTCGATGTACTTGTCATCATCAGGATCTTCGGCTACTGCATGAATTCGTATATTGCCATCCACCGGTTGAGCGATGAGGTCGATCGCCGCAACCCACAGATCCAGATCCTCGTCCGACGATTTGATGTACTTGCGAACTTTTGGATATGAGAGAGAGCGGCGTAGTTCGGCCAAAATGGCAGGGGAGACGATCAGCTCAAACGAATTCGCGTCGAGCAAACGGGTCAAAATCTGCCCGGAGGCGCCTTTGGGCTGGATCAGTGCGCTGATGATCACATTGGCATCAAGGACGGCTCGGAGCACAAGTTTACTTGCGCCGACCTTTGCGCGTGCGGTGCTTCGCTTCGTCCGCGACCCGTCCGGCTTCTGCCTCGGACGCTTTTCCTTGCTGCCGTTCGAGAACTTGCAGCAGGTGCATTCGCGCCGCCCGGCGCATCTGTTCGAGACGCTCTATAGGTACGACGGCGGCAAGGGGTTTACCCTTGCGCTCGATAATAAATTGATCATTCCGAAGCGCCACCCGGTTCAGGATATCGCCGAGTCGCTGGCGAACTTCCAAAGTCGAAATTTTCTCGGTCATGTTCAATCCCCGGCGATTGTCATTACTATGATAGTTGTCCTAGTTGCCTATGTCAAACAACCCGAGTGACCGTGCACCACTCCGCTTGAGAGCGGCGCGTATCGGCTTCGAACCACTGAAAAATCAGCGAAACGCTCGAACAATTGGAATCTTGGAACCAAACCTCGCCGGGATCTTGAACCGAGCGAAGCGGTTGAACCCTTCGATAGGACTCAGGGCAGGCTATTGGAACGATTGGAACTGTTGAAGTCTGACCTGTTGCCTATTGCCTCACGCCTAGTGCCTGACTCTTGCCTATTGCCCAATGCCTAGTGCCTTCCATGACGAAATCAAGAAGTTACCTTGGTCCGACACGGGAATATCGCCGTCGCGGCTTGCGGTGTTTAAGATTCCAGCGAGAAAAATGGCGATTTGCGTGGCATTGCTTCTGTCTTAGAACGTGCGTTTCAACGAAAAAAAAGGCGAGCCACCCTATTTATGCAAACCGTTTATTACTGAAATCAGTATGTTCCGCTGGTCGGACCGGGAGCACATTCTGGCCACTGTCGTGTGCTTGTACGGAAACTGCCGGTTTCGACCGCTGAGCTGCTGGAAATGGCAGGGGAAGCGGAGGAGTTGGTCGGTCGTCCTGTCGATTTTGTCTTGCGTCCGTCTCTCGAAAAATCCCCGAACCGTTTTGCCCGCGCCTCGAGAATGTCGCGCAACCGGCCGAGTTGGTCACCGATTCGTCGAACGTCACCAACAGATCCACATCACTACTTGGCCCTGGGCTGCAGGGCTGCGCGACTCATCGGGTTCTACGTCAAAGACGCCACCGAGACGGATTTCTTTTCTGACAAGCCAGCGGTCGACTACTTAAGCCCTCCGCAAACTGGACCGTCCCACTCCCTTACCGATGGAGTCAAGCTTGCGCGAACCAAGAGAAAACCGCGATTCCCGTACCGACAAGAGGCGGGATTTGTCTTGGCGCAACTTTACAATTCCAGACCTGCCCCAACCCTTGTAAGGGATTTGAACAAATCGAGTGAACTGGGCGAGTAATACCCCACCATGGCGCAGTATAGATGGAACGATGATCTTAGAGAAAACCGAAAGCAATCGGTTCATTTTCTCACTAAGAGAGTCGGAATAAAGAGAGAGTTCTTAGAGGACGTCATAGAAGAGGTAAAGCAG
>DASTOD010000061.1:0-13847 GCA_035762645.1 Binatia bacterium
TCGGTGTGATCGGGGCAGGCGGGGTATCCCGGTGCCGGTCGAATGCCACTATACCTCTCGCCAATCAGATCCTCGGGCGTGAGTTTTTCGTCTTTCCCGTATCCCCAATCGGAGCGCGCTCGCTGGTGCAAATACTCGGCGAACGCTTCGGCCAACCGGTCGGCCAACGCTTTGGCCATGATGGAATTATATTGATCGTTTTGGCGGTCGAACATTTCCGCCAATTCTTGCGCCCCGTCGCCCGCGGTAACGGCAAAGGCGCCGACGTAGTCCACGAGAGCGGCGGAGCGCGGCGCAATGAAATCGGCGAGCGCCAGTTGAGGCTTTCCCCTCTGGCTCTCTTTCTGTTGCCGCAGCGTGTGAAACCGCGTCAGCTCGCGGCTACCCGAAGTGTCGGTGTAGAGCACGATGTCATCGCCGTCGCTGTTGGCCGGATAAAACCCGTAAATCGCGTGCGCTCTGATCAGCTTTCTTTCAACGATCTCCCGCAGCAACTCCCGGGCATTGGCCAGCAGCTCGCGGGCCGCCGGTCCCCTAACAGGATCTTGCAAAAGATCCGGATAACGGCCGCGGATCTCCCAAGTATGAAAAAAAGGCGACCAGTCGATGAACGGCACAAGCTCTCCAAGTGGAAAATCGGACAACGCTCTGTGACCGGTAAAATCGGGAACCCAGATAGGGCTCGCGTCCCAACTCGTGTGTAGTTTTCTTCGCTGCGCTTCTTCATAGGTCAGCAGCTCGGCCGCGCGCCGGTTTTCAAACTGCTCTCGGATCACTTGTTGCTCGGCTCGATTCTGCTCGTTCAGCAGCCTGCGCGTGTCGGGACTGCTCAACGCGCCGACTACCGGCACCGCCCGCGACGCATCGAGAACGTGCACGGTCTCCTGCCGGTAAGCGGGGGCAATCTTTACGGCCGTGTGGCGCTTGCTCGTCGTGGCGCCGCCGATCAGCAGCGGCACGTCTAAACCGCGCCGATCCATTTCGCGCGCCACGTGGACCATTTCGTCGAGCGACGGCGTGATGAGCCCGCTCAGACCGATGATGTCCGCCTTCTTCTGGATCGCCGTTTCAATGATCTTATCGGCGGGAACCATGACGCCCAGATCGATCACTTCGTAATTGTTGCAGCCGAGGACCACTCCCACGATGTTCTTGCCGATGTCGTGCACGTCCCCCTTGACGGTGGCAAAAACCAGTCTGGTCCGATGCTCTTCCTGTTCGGCGGCCTGCTTCTCCGCTTCCATGAGCGGCGTCAGATAGGCGACGGCTTTTTTCATCACCCGCGCGCTCTTCACGACTTGCGGAAGAAACATCTTCCCTTCACCGAACAGGTCACCGACGATGTTCATGCCGTCCATCAGGGGCCCTTCGATGATTTTCAACGGGCGGTCGTAGCGCGTGAGCGCCTCGGCGAGATCTTGTTCGACATAATCGACGATGCCTTTGACCAGCGCGTGGGACAAGCGGGCCTCCACGGTTTGTTTACGCCAGTCTTCCTCCACCGCGTCTAATTTTCCGGCGCCCTTCACCTGTTCCGCAACTTCGACAAGCCTCTCGGTGGCATCCGGCCGGCGGTTAAAAAGCACATCCTCGACCCGTTCGAGCAGGTCGCTCGGAATCTCTTGATAAACTGCAAGTTGGCCGGCATTAACGATGCCCATGTCCATCCCCGCCTTAATGGCGTGATAAAGGAACGCTGCGTGCATCGCTTCCCGCACCGCATCATTGCCGCGAAAGGAAAACGAGATGTTGCTCACGCCGCCGGACACGTGACAGCGCGGAAAAAGCGCTTTGATCTGTTTTGTCGCCTCGATGAAATGGATCGCATAATCGTTGTGCTCTTCGATGCCGGTCGCAACGGTCAGGATGTTAGGATCGAAAATGACATCGGCTTCGTCGAAGCCGATCTCTTCGGTCAAGATTTTGTGCGCCCGCTGGGCGATCCTGACTTTGTGGTCGGCCGTGGTGGCCTGCTTTTCTTCATCGAAAGCCATCACGACCACCGCTGCGCCGTAACGCTTCACGAGCCTGGCCCGACGTTTGAACTCTTCTTCTCCCTCTTTCAGGGAAATCGAGTTGACCACAGACTTGCCCTGAACCGTCTGCAGCCCCGCCTCGATGACCTCGAAGTTAGAGCTGTCGATCATGATCGGCACGCGGGCGATGTCGGGCTCGGAAGCGACATAATTGAGGAACTGCTGCATCGCCTTTGCCGAGTCCAACATCCCTTCGTCCATGTTCACGTCGATGATGTTGGCGCCTCCCTCAACCTGCTCCCGCGCCACCGATAGAGCCTCTTCGTATTTTTCCTCGCGAATCAGCCGGGCAAACCGGCGCGAGCCGGCGACGTTGGTGCGCTCGCCAACGATAATGAAATTGGATTCCGGCCTTATGACAAGGGCTTCAAGGCCGCTTAAGTGCGTGAAGCCGTCCGCTTTGACGGGGACTCGGGGTCGGCTGCCGCGAACCGCAGCGGCAATGGCGGCGATGTGCTCAGGGGTCGTGCCGCAACATCCGCCGACTAGATTCAGCCAACTTTCCCGCGCCCACGTGCCCAGTGTCTCCGCCATCTCGCTGGGGTCGAGATCATAGCCGCCGAACTCGTTGGGCAAACCGGCGTTGGGATACGCGAACACCGGCAAAGGGCTTGTCCGAGAGAGCTCTCTGAGGAACGGAGCCATCAAGTCTGGCCCAAAGGCGCAGTTGATCCCCACCGCCGTCAATCCGGCATGCGCGATAGACGCGAGAAAGGCGTCGAGCGTTTGTCCGGAAAGCGTGCGGCCACTGCGGTCCGTAATCGTCACCGATGCAAAGACCGGCGGCCGGGCTTGTCGCTCCTCGAGACATCGGTCGATCGCGAACAGGCAAGCCTTGAGATTGAGGGTATCGAAGGTGGTCTCAGGCAGGAGCAGATCGACGCCGCCGTCGAGCAAACCGCGAACCTGCTCGGCGTAGGCGCTAACCAGTTGATCGAAGGTTACGGCCCGATAGGCCGGATTATTAACGTCGGGCGACAAAGAGGCCGTGCGATTGGTCGGGCCGATGGCTCCAGCGACGAACCGCGGCCGATCCGGCGATTGGCGGGTGACCTTGTCGACAACCTGCCGGGCTACTTTGGCGGCGGCGACGTTGATTTCGTAAGCCTCTCCCTGCAGGCCGTAATCCGCAAGCGAGATGGCGTTCGAATTAAAGGTATTGGTTTCGATAATGTCGGCCCCGGCATGGAGATAGGCCTCGTGAATATCGGCGACGGCATTCGGTTGCGTGAGGCATAGAACATCATTACATCCTTTGAGAGGCCGCGGGTGATGGGCAAAAGTCTGGCCGCGAAAATCCTCCTCTTCGAGGTTCAGACGCTGGATCATCGTCGCCATGGCGCCGTCGAGGATGAGAATTCGTTGGGCTAAAAGTTCTCTTAATTGAACTTGGGTATGGCTCATGTTGCCGCTTTCCGATACGACGCTGTTTTCTCTGGATGCACCGACCCGCGGGCCACGAAAATCTCTACCGGCCGGTTGCCGTTCCGCGCCATTTTTTCACCGGCGTAGCTCCCCGTCGGTTCGTAATTCACCGTGCTGACGCCGGCGCGGCGCAACCATCCTCCCACTGTGCTCTTGCCAAAACCGGGCCATCGATGCGCCATCTCCAGCCGCATCCACTCCTGCTGGTGTTCGACCAGGTCCACCAGAATAACGGCACCGCCGGCACGGGTAATGCGGCAAAGTTCGGCGACCGCACGTTCAGGATGCGGCAGAAAGTGAAGCACCATGACGCAAAACGCGGCATCGACGCTGCGCGATTTCAACGGCAGTTTGAGCGCATCGCCGCGGCGGAACTCAACGTTGCGGAGCTGCCGGGCTTGGGCGCCATCTCGCGCTCGTCGTAACATCTCTTGGGAAAGGTCCACTCCGACTACTTTTCGGGCAAATCGCGCGAGCTCAAAAGTCAACGTTCCAGTTCCACAGCCAACGTCGGCCAGGACGATATCCCGTGGCAAGAGTTTTTCAATGGCGAGAGAGGTGACTCGGTCGTCGAAATAGTTTTTGCGAATGCGCTCCCAATCGCCCGCGACGGATTCAAAATAGCTCCGGGAGCGGTTTAGCCGCCGGCGGCGGCACTCTTCGAGGCGCGCTAGGTCGCCTTTGGCTTCGGGCAGTTCGGCCAGCCGCATTTGCAGAGATTTGAAGAGCTCGCGCGCCGGCTCCGGCATGTCGCGCCGGACGTAAAAGAAAACATTGGTCCCTTCCTTTCGGTGTCGCACAAAGCCGGCCTCGCGGAGGATAGCGAGATTGCGCGAAACGGAGGATTGCACGGAAGCCACCACCTCCTGCACCTCGCCGACGGTAAGCTCGTCCTCAGCGACGGCGGCTAGCACACGGAGCCGCATCGGATCGGCCAAGGCTTTGAGAGCGCGCACGACATCCATAACTCAAAGGGTCCTAAAGATCACAATATATAAATATTTCGATAGAGAAATCAACGGCCGGCGGCAACGCCGCGAATTCCAAAGCGTGGAGGAGGGGTGAACCTGCCAATTTTACGGCTCCCGAGCAGCATCAGTGTCGGAGGTCTGCGGTTCTTCGGAGCCAGCCCTCCTCCACAACTGTCGACTCACGGCGAACTCGAATACCTCAAGCAGCCGGTCATGCGGTCTGTTATGAGCAGAATTGCCCATCGGGGCGGGGGTAAGCAGATCGATCACATGATGAATGGCTTCTAAAGTGGACGTATAGTTTGGCTGCGGCTGTCTTCGTACGCGATATCTTGACGGGCTTGGGATATCAAAACTGATCGACGGCAATGCCTGGAGATTTTGGCTCAATCGCGTCATTTTGCGCACGCTCTTCCATGTCCCGTCGGGGACAAAAACCACGAGATCCCGGCCGGGCGGAACCAAGGCCTCCCTTTGAGCGACCGAAAACTTGGACAAGTTGAATGAGGCGGGGCCGGGATAGAGCAACACCGGCCAGACCTGCGGGTCGTGAATAATAGCGTTGACCTCGGTGTTCGCCGAAAAATCGACACCGACCAACAGCAACGAGTTGGCGAGACAACGATGCGCCATTCTCCCGGTGCCGAAACTGTGCCTGCTCTCCTTCGGCTGGCTGAGAATAACGAAGCGCGGCCACGACTCAAGCGGTCTGACTTCAGAGCAGTAACAGGCGACCGCGGCACGCCGGCACAGAGCGCACCACGCGCGAGCCCGCCGCGGCGGCGGTGAAAGCCGACGCATTCGATTTTCGCTTCCTGAAGCCATTGGCGGCGCCCTATGCGCCCTCGCGTTTCGCGTTCCGAACCTCGTTTTGAACACGAAGCACGTCACGCGAAACTCGAACCTGTCGCTGTTACAGGGCGCGCGCCAAAGTCAATACGTAAACGGCCTTTGCTCCAGCTTTTTTGAGGACGCGACTGCACTCGTTCACCGTGGCGCCCGAAGTGTACACGTCGTCGACGAGTAGAACTTTTTTCCCCTTGACCGAACCGGTCATCGAAAACGCGCCGCGCATGTTTCTTCGTCGCTCGTCTTCTTTCAATTGGGTTTGGGGCGGTGTTTCTTTATGCCGGGAGAGCACGAACGGATCGACCGGAATGCCATACGCGTGACCCACCTGACGGGCAAGCAAGTGCGACTGGTTAAATCCCCGCCAGCGCAGCCGCTTGGGATGAAGCGGCACGGGAATCATGAGATCCACCCGGCATTCGCCTAAAAAATCCTGGCAGCCGAGCGCCATCAATCGCCCCAAGGGCTTACCGAGCGAGACTTTGCGACCGTATTTGAACTTTTGAATCACCTGCCGCAGCGGATGTTCGGAGAGTTCTTCTCGGGGATAACAAGACCAAGCACGGGCCCGAGCGTAATGGGGATCACGAGACAAGCAGGCGCCGCACGGATGATCGTCGCCGGCCGAGTCCAGGAACGGACGGCCGCAAACGGTGCAGAGCGGATGAGAAACGACTTCGATTTGGGCCCAGCAAGCGGCGCAGAAGTATTCAGTATCTCTGCCGTAGATCGTGCCGCCGCAAGCGCGGCAGCGGGGCGGATAGAGCCAATCGACCAGCCAATCGAAGCGATCCGTAATCTCAGGGCGTCGAGACGGCATCATCATCGGAGCGGACTCTACAGAAAACCAGCAAGTAAAAAAAGCCGGGCGAAGCATGGTCTCAAGAGTCGACAATCAGGGAGTGGCCGGTCATCTCCTTCGGTTGGGGCAGGCCGAGGAGCCGTAGGAGGGTCGGCGCGATATCGATGGCTGTTCCGTTGTGAAGCCGGCTCTTCTTCCGTTCTTCGTCGACTAAAACGACCGGCACGAGATTGGTCGTGTGAGCGGTATGCATCATGCCGGTATCGTAATCGATCATCTGCTCGATGTTGCCGTGGTCCGCCGTGATCAGGACCCGTCCTTTTTTGTTGAGGGCCGCGTCGACGAGTTTGCCGATGCATTCATCGATGACCTCACAGGCCTGTACGCCCGCCTCCAAGTTGCCCGTGTGGCCGACCATATCGGCATTGGCAAAATTGACGATCACCAGACCGAGGTCGGGCTGCCGCAATGACTGGACCAATGCTTCGGCAATCTCACGGGCGCTCATCTCCGGCTTGAGGTCGTAAGTCGGAACTTCTTTGGTGGACGGAATGAGGATGCGTTCTTCGCCGGGAAACTTCGCCTCTTCGCCGCCGTTAAAGAAATAGGTCACGTGCGCGTACTTTTCCGTCTCGGCAATGCGCAACTGCCGAATGCCCTCCCGGCTGACAACCTCGCCGAGAATCTGTTTTAGATCTCTGGGAGGAAACGCTACGGGCGCATCGAAGGTTTCGTCATATTGGGTTAACGTCGTATAGGTGGCGAGATGGAGGCGCGGTTTTCGCGCAAACTCTTTGAACTCCGCCTCGGTGAATGCGCGAGTCAGTTGCCGTGCCCGGTCGGCCCGGAAGTTGAAGCAGAGGATCCCATCGCCATCGCCAATCCGTCCGTCTGGAATAGAATCCTGGATCACCGTCGGGAGGACGAACTCGTCTGTCACCTTTCGATCGTAGCTTTTTCGCACGGCCTCGAGCGCCGAAGCCGCACGCTCGCCGATCCCTTGGGTCAAGCAGAGGTAGGCTTTCTCGGTTCGGTCCCAACGTTTGTCCCGATCCATGGCATAGTAGCGGCCCGTTAGGGTCGCAATTTTGACGTCCGAACCGGACTTGAGCTTGCCGTTCAGGTCGAGCAGGAATTGCTCGGCGCTCGTGGGCGGGGTGTCTCTGCCATCTAGGAAGAGATGAAGATAAATCGGCCCGACCGCTTCGCGGCGAGCGAGTTCGATCAGTGCCTCCATGTGCCGCTGGTGGCTGTGGACGCCACCGTCTCCCAACAGCCCCATAAGATGCAACCGCCCTTGTTTTGCCTTAGTCGTCCTCAAGGCATCCAACAGCGACCGATTGTTAAAGAAACTGCGGTCGTCGATAGCCTTGTGAATCAACGTAAGATCCTGGTAGACGATGCGGCCGGCGCCCAAAATCATGTGACCGACTTCCGAATTGCCCATCTGGCCATCGGGCAGGCCGACATCGAGTCCAGACACAGAAATGCGGGAGATGGGAAAACTGCGGTTCAATTCATCCCAGTGAGGGGTCGAAGCATGAGCGATCGCGTTGCCTTCTGTAAGCGGGTTGATGCCCCATCCATCCAAGACAACGAGGATCACCGGCTGTTTTGTGCTCAAAAGGATTCCTTTCAGCTCGCGCTTGGCGCAAACACCGCCCCTTTCGAACGAGCCCGTTGAGCCGCTTGCGGCTCAGGAATTCTTATGTAAAGTGATCGGATGCGCTTTGAAATTGATGAACGAGCCTCGAATAGGGTTCGGGCAGCATGACTCGGGGCGCATGGCCCCATAATCCATCAAGGTCGTAAAACTCGCGAACCGGCTCGTAGAAGACATGAACGATGACATCCGTAAAGTCCATCAACACCCAGTGGCCGCGAGTCGTCCCTTCGACCGATAGGGGAGATTGGCCCGCCTGACGCAGACTCTCCTCGATGCCGTGCGCAATGCTTTGCACCTGTCGATCTGAGCGACCGGAGCAAATTATGAAGTAGTCCGCGATCGAGGTAAGCTCGCGAACCTCCATCACGACTAAATCGCCGGCCTTCTTTTCCAGCGCCGCGCGCGCCAGGAGAAGGGTCTTATCCCAGGAGCTAATCACCGCCGACGTGACCGCCCCTCCCGTCCGGCTTTATAGATGCCTCGTTTTTCGATGTAGGCTTCAACCTCCAGTGGAACCAAATAGCGGATCGACCTTCCCTCTCTCGATCGCCGTCGAATCTCGGAAGCGGATACGGCTATATCCGTCACCCTGACAAAGTAAAGAAACGTACCGCTTCGATGTCTATAAGCCTTACTTTCAGCAGCATAACAAAACGACATTCTCACGGCAACCGGCAGCCACCCGAGCAGGTTGCCGGGACCGCTGCCGGGCCGTGAGGTGACCACGAAATGGCAAAGCGTAAAGATTTCTTGGTAATCTTTCCACGACTCGATTTCTCGAAAGGCGTCGTATCCCAGAATGAAAAAATAGGAATCTCGACCGCGGCTTTTGTTCGTGAAGTAGCGCAGCGTATCGATGGAGTAGGAAAGTCCCGGACGCGAGATCTCGACAGTAGAGACCGAGAAACCCGGATTGCTCGCCACCGCCCGACGAACCATTGCCAAGCGATGTGACGCGCTGGTGAGGGTTTGCGACCTTTTGTGCGGCGGTCTCGCAGTCGGGATGAAGAGCACCCGATCGAGGGAAAGAGCCTCACGCACCTCTTCTGCGCTTCGTAAGTGACCCCAATGGATCGGGTCAAAGGTGCCGCCAAAGAGCCCGATCCTCATGCGATTTTAAGAGTTCGCCTCCGCGGAAGACTCACTGAAAACACGCCCGACGAAAGGCGTGCGCAGCCTTCATCGGCAGGTGGTACGAGGCAACCGAAGCGACTGTCAGGCGCGGTCCTTTTCGGCGGAATCGTCATTCTCGGATCTGCCCGTCGCCAAAGACGACGAATTTTGTGGTTGTCAGCTCCTCCAGCCCCATCGGGCCGAAGGCGTGTATTTTGCTCGTGCTGATGCCGATCTCGGCGCCCAATCCCAGCTCTCCACCGTCATTGAAGCGTGTCGAGGCATTGACCAAAACCGCTGAAGAGTTCACGCGATCGACAAATTCCCTCGACTTTCGATAATTCGAGGTGATGATCGTTTCCGTGTGCTCCGAACCGTAGCGCTCGATATGGTCGATCGCTTCGTCCATGCCGTTCACGACTCTTACGGCCAGAATCAGGTCGAGATATTCAGTGCTCCAGTCCGTCTCTGTCGCGGGCTTGATTCCCGGCGCCAACGCGACGGTTTTCTCGCACCCGCGGATCTCGACGCCAGCCGCCTGGAACTGAGCTATCATGTGAGGCAAAAAACCCGAGGCGACGGCTTCGTGAACCAACAGCGTCTCCATCGCGTTGCAGACCGATGGGCGCTGCACCTTGGCGTTCATGCAGATGCGCTCGGCCATTTCCAGCGAGGCTTCGTTGTCGACGTAAACATGACAGACCCCCTTGTAATGCCTGATGACGGGAATGCGAGAGTTCGCCACCACCGCCCGAATGAGATCTTCACCGCCGCGGGGAATAATCAGATCGATATAATCGTCCAGTTGAAGCAGCTCGTTCACCAGCGCATGGTCTTTTTGTTGGACAACCTGAACCGCTTCTTCAGGCACACGGGTCTGCGCCAAAGCCGATCTCAGGATTTCGCCGATGGCGCGGTTCGAAAAGTGGGCCTCGCTGCCTCCTCTAAGAATCACCGCGTTTCCCGATTTGAGACAAAGCGCAGCAGCATCCGCGGTAACGTTGGGCCGCGCCTCGTAAATGATGCCGACGACCCCTAAAGGGATGCGCATTTTGCCGACTTGCAGGCCGTTGGGGCGACGCCACATTTTCACGATTTCCCGCACCGGATCGGGCAACGCCGCAATGTCCCGCAATCCCTTGGCCATGGCCTCGATGCGATCCGCGTTAAGCGCGAGGCGGTCGACAAGCGCGTTGGAAAGCCCGGCTTGTCGCGCGGCGGCGAGATCTTGCTTGTTCTCTTCGAGTAAAAAATTGCTTTGGGCCGCGAGCGCGCCCGCCATCAGGCACAAGGCTCGGTTCTTGTCTTCCGAGCCGAGCGACGCCAGCTTGCGAGCAGCCCTCTTGGCCGTTTGGCCAAGACGCAGCGCTTCCTTTTTTAGCGATTCGTTCATCATGTCAGGGCTTTTTTACAGAAGCACGAGATCATCGCGGTGGATAATCTCGTCATAGGCTTTGTAGCCAAGCACCTCTTCAATCCTGCTTGTATGCAAGCCTTTAATTTGATTCAACTCCTGCGCGCTGTAGTTGACAAGGCCGCGAGCGAACTCGCGGCCCTGCAGATCGAGACACCGAACACACTCGCCCACCCCGAAAGAACCCCGGACCTCCTTCAGCCCCGAGGGCAGCAGGCTTTTTTTCTTCTGCACCAGAGCATCATGCGCGCCTGAATCCACAACAATATCCCCCGCCGGTTTGAGATTATAGGCGATCCAATGCTTTCGATGGGTCAACCGGATTTCTTCGGGAAGCACGAGCGTTCCGATTTCTTCATTCTCGTCGAAGACCGCCGCCAGCGACCCGGCCCGTAGGCCGCTGGCAATCACCGTGGGAATTCCCGCAATGGCCGCTGTTTCTGCGGCGCCGATCTTGGTCACAATGCCGCCGGTACCGAACGGACTCCGTCCCTCGCCGCCCAAGCCCTCCTTGACGACTCTGGCGTCTCGGAACAGCGGTATCAGACGGGCATCGTTGTGGGCTCGCGGATCGCGGTCATAAACTCCGTCGACGTCGCTGAGGATCACCAGAAGATCGGCGCCGAGCAGCGTCGCCACCAAGGCCGAGAGGTGATCATTGTCGCCGAATTTCATCTCCTCGACCGCGACGGTGTCGTTTTCATTCACTATGGGAATGATCGATGACTCGAGCAGCATCTGGAACGTGTGCTTAGCGTTCAGGTAACGCTGCCGATTGGCCAAATCGTCGTGCGTCAGCAGAACCTGGGCCACGCTTTTTTCGTAGCGCGAGAAATACTTTTCATAAAGCGCCATCAATTTGATCTGCCCGACGGCTGCCAAAGCCTGCTTCTCCGGGATCGACTTTGGCTTCTCTTTGCGGCCGAGCCGGGTCATTCCGGCCGCCACCGCGCCGGAGCTCACGACGACAATTTCCTTTTTCTCGCCGTGCAGCCCGGCCAGGTCGCTCACCAGACTCTTTACCCGCGCTTCCTCGATACCGTCGGGCGACGAGAGGATTTGACTGCCGACCTTGACCACGACGCGGCGCACGCGGCGCAAGATCTGCCTTTTATAATCCCGCTGCGTCACGAGTCATTTCCTTCCCCTGCTTGATCTGCTCCAGTCGACTCCCCACCTCCTGCACGAGCGCGCGCACCCCTTCACCGCTCACCGCCGAGATCGGATAGAGCGGCTGAAAGCTCTGCGGGAGTTTTTTTGCCAAGAGTTTGGCGCGGGCTCTTCCGTCGGGCAGGTCGATCTTGTTGGCGACCACAATTTGCGGCTTCTGGGCCAAATCGGGGTCGAAAAGCTCCAGTTCCCGATTTATCGCCTGCCAGCCTGCAAGCGGCGCTTGTTCGCCGAGCTGCGAAGCATCGATCAAGTGAATCAAGAGGCGGGTACGCGTCACATGGCGCAAAAACTTGTCTCCCAATCCCTGTCCTTCATGGGCCCCCTCGATCAGTCCCGGAATATCCGCCGCGACAAAGCTCTTGCCTTCGCCGTAGCTGACGACACCGAGGTTAGGGACGAGCGTGGTAAAAGGATAATCGGCAATCTTGGGGCGGACAGCCGAAATGGCGGCGATCAAGGTTGATTTACCGGCGTTGGGAAGACCGATAATTCCGATGTCCGCCAAGAGTCGAAGCTCTACTTCCAACTCTCGATCTACTCCCGCTTCACCCGGTTGGGCGAACCGCGGGCTTCTGTTGGTCGATGAAACGAAATGTGCGTTTCCCTTTCCACCGCGACCGCCGGCGGCGACGACCACTCTTTCACCGGCCGCACTCAAGTCCGCCAGCAGCTCTCCAGTGCGCGCGTCGCGCAGAATCGTCCCGATGGGGACTCGAATCACCCGGTCCTCCCCGCGACGGCCGTGTTGGTCCTTACCCATGCCGTGCTCTCCGCGTCCGGCCTTGTACAGCTTTTGATAGCGCAGGTCCAATAGTGTGGTTAGCTGGGAATCAGCCTGTGCAATAACATCACCGCCACCGCCGCCGTCGCCACCATTCGGCCCGCCCCGGGGCACGAACTTTTCCCTCCGGAAGCTGACGCAACCTCGGCCGCCGTCGCCGCCGATGACCCTGATTTTGACTTCATCGATAAATTTCATGAGACCACTTGAATCGTTATCATTGTCCTTTCGCGGGCAAAAAAAAAGCCCCAAGAGGGGCTTTTTCGCTGCACCCGCTAAGGTGCCTATTGAGGCAGCACATGAACCCGCTTTCTTTCCTTGTCGAGGCGGTCAAACTGGACAATGCCGTCGACCTTCGCAAAAAGCGTAAAATCCCGGCCCATGCCGACGTTTTTGCCTGGGTGAATGCGGGTTCCGAGCTGGCGGACGATAATGTTGCCGGCCCTTACGGTTTCACCGCCGAAGACTTTGACCCCTCGCCTCTGCCCGCGGCTGTCACGACCGTTGCGCGAGCTTCCTCCCGCCTTTTTATGTGCCATCTTCTTCCCCCACTAGGATTCGATCGCCGTGATTTTTAAAGTGGTTTGATGCTGCCGGTGGCCTCTTTGGCGGCTGTAACTTTTACGCCTTTTTTTCTTAAAGACGAGCACCTTTTTCGCTTTATCGTGGCTCATGATCTCGCCGCTAACTCGGGCATTTGAAAGCGTTGGTAGACCGATCTTTATTTCATCGTTGCCGCCAATTAGCAGGACATCTGCCAGCGTAACTGTTTCACCCACGTTTCCGGCCAGTCTCTCCACCCGAACGATATCTCCCTCGGCCACGCGGTATTGTTTTCCGCCCGTTCTAACCACAGCGTATTTCATAGGTTTTTCTCGACGTTAATTTCTTAGAGGAAATTGGCGAGAAAGTCAATAAAGTACATGGTGCGGGGCACTCCGCTTGACAAACGTCCGGGAGCTTGAATATATGTATCGCTAAGCGATACTATCGTGTAGCGATACAAGAAATGGCTAAACCTTCCACTCCGAACTATCAGGCAATGGCCGAGTTTCGTTACCGCATTCGCTGCTTCTTGCGATTTAGCGAAACTGCCGCGCGACAGGCCGGCATTGAGCCACAGCAACATCAGCTGCTCATGGCGGTCAAGGGTCTACCGGCGCAGATGAAGCCGACCATTGGCGTTTTGGCCGAACGAATGCAGCTCCAGCACCACAGCACCGTCGAGTTGATCGACCGCCTCGTCGATAGAGGCTTTCTCTGCCGGTTGCGATCTACAGACGATCGCCGGCAGGTTTTAGTGAAATTGACCCACGACGGCGAGGTGTTTCTCGAAAAGCTCGCCATTTATCACTCTCAGGAACTTCAGTCCGTCGGCCCCACCCTGGTCAAAGTCCTGCAGAGCCTGCTCGAAAGAAACAACCTGAGTGAGAAAGACGAAAGCGACTCCGACCCAATGGAAAGCACCACTAACCGACGAAAGGACACAAGCCATGGCTGATCAAAACGAGTCCGCGCAAGAACTACTGTTGGATGTCAGGATCGCGGAAAGTTCCCGGCTCTATAAGGTCTATCTAAACCACGAGAAGAAAATTTTGGGCACTGCGGCGGTCGCCC
>DASTOD010000062.1:0-10585 GCA_035762645.1 Binatia bacterium
GTGGAATTCGGCGTTTTCGGACAGATCTCCATGGCCTCTGGCCTCCTCGATCTCCTGAACCAGTTTCGGTCTCTCAACGGCTTTCAGACGCTTTAACTCTTCCATCAGCCGTTGATATCCCTGACTTGTCATGGGCACGCGAGCATCCTGAATTGCCATACGATCGATTCCTCCACAAAATAAAAACCCCTCGGGAAGTTATCCTGAGAGGCTTAAACTAAGCCGCCGCTCTCACCGTATATATCGCAACCGGCGAGATCAGCTTTGAGCGGTATTTTAGCATCCTGATCGATGAATTCAACCGCGGGAGTCATCGTGATCGTGTCCGTGAAACGTGATCGTGAAATCCGGACGAGCACGACCATGAACCACGAGCACGAATTCCGGCGCCCGCTAAGCTCGTTTGTTTGGGCCGAACACATGACAGGCAACTCCGTGGCCGCCCGGCCCGAACTCCAGCGGCGGTTCGGTTTGGTCACAAATGGCTTCGCGATGCGGGCAACGGGGATGAAAACTACATCCCGGCGGCGGATGCACCGGGCTGGGAACATCGCCTTGAAGGACCATCCGCTCCTTTTTTTGGCCGTGGGGCATGGGAACGGCCGAGAGCAAGGCCCGCGTGTAGGGGTGTTTGGCATCCTGGTAAATGGTCTCGCTCTTCGCCACCTCCACGATTTTGCCCAAATACATGATGGCCACCCGATGGCTGATATGCTCGACGACTCTTAAGTCGTGCGAAATGAAAAAATAAGTAAGATGCATCTTTTCCTGCAGCTCCTGCAGGAGGTTGATGATCTGGGCTTGAATGGAGACATCCAGCGACGAGACCGGCTCGTCGGCGACGATGAACTTCGGACTCACGGCCAACGCGCGCGCGATGCCGATGCGCTGGCGCTGCCCGCCGCTGAACTCATGAGGATAGCGATCGTAGTGATCTTCGCGAAGGCCCACCTGATGAAGCAGTTCCATGACCCGCTCGCGCTTCGCCTTGCCTTTGGCGAGCTTGTGGATCTCCAGCCCCTCGCCGACGATGTTGCCCACGCGCATCCTTGGATTCAGCGATGCATATGGATCCTGAAAGATGATCTGCATTTGCCGGCGCATCTCGCGGAGTTCTCGCTGCGAGAGGGTAAGCAAATTTTTTCCTGAAAAGTAGACTTCGCCGCTCGTCGGTTCAATGAGCCGCAGCAGGGCCCGCCCCAAAGTCGACTTCCCGCACCCCGATTCGCCGACGATGCCCAGAGTCTCGCCCTCTTCGACGCCGAGGCTGACGCCGTCGACGGCCTTGACCAGAGCTTTGTTGCGAGAAAAAAATCCCCCGCCGACCGGAAAATATTTTCTCAGATCGTGAATCTCTAAAAGGCTCATACCCACGGACCATGACTTCGAAGATCGAGAATAGAGGATCGCGAATCGCTATCTTCCATCATCCATCTTCGATCATCGATTTTTCTTTAAGCAAAGTAGCAGGCCGCCCAGTGGCCCCGTTCTTTCTCCACCAACGGCGGCTCCGCGTCGGCGCAGACGGCCTGAGCGCTCGGGCAGCGATCGCGGAAACGGCATCCGCTCGGTAAACGCAACGGGCTCGGCACGACCCCTGGAATCGCGTCCAAGCGCTTTTTCTTTTTGGCGCCCGTCCCGGGAAGCGAGTTCAACAAACCCCGCGTGTACGGATGCAATGGCCGAGCGAAGATCGCCCCGGTGGCGGCGCGCTCGACGATCTTGCCGGCGTACATGATGGCAACGTCATCGGCTTGCTCCGCCACGACGCCGAGATCGTGCGTAATCAGGAGCAGCGCCATGCCCATTTTGCCTTGTAATTCTTTCATCAGCTCGAGAATCTGCGCCTGTATCGTCACGTCCAATGCGGTCGTCGGTTCGTCGGCGATCAGCAAACTGGGATTGCAGGACAGCGCCATGGCGATCATCACGCGCTGACGCATTCCGCCGCTCAACTGATGGGGATAGGAATCCACCCGTGATTCGGGATCGGCGATTTTGACCAATCGCAGCATATCGACGGTTTTTTGTCGCGTCTCCTTTTTGCCCAGTCCTTGGTGCAACCGAATCGCTTCGCCGATCTGATTGCCGACGGTAAAAACCGGATTGAGGGAGGTCATGGGCTCTTGAAAAATCATCGAGATCTCGTTGCCGCGGATTTTACGCATCTGTTCGTTACTCAATTTGAGCAGGTCGCGGCCGCGGTATTGAATTTCGCCGCCGACGATTTTTCCTGGAGGCGAGGGGATGAGGCGCATGATCGAAAGCGAGGTCACGCTCTTGCCGCAGCCCGACTCGCCGACGAGCCCGAGAGTCTTGCTTTCGCCGATCTCGAAGCTCACGCCGTCGACAGCGCGGACCTCTCCCTCGGGAGTGAAAAACGAGGTTTGAAGGTTCTTGACCTGGATCAGGTCGGCCATAGAAAAACGCGGCCGCGACGCGCTCATTACGCGACGGTGCGTCGCAAGAGAGGAACTTTATCAGACATCATCGTTTTCACAAGCCAATTGAAATAGGCAACCAAGCGTTCCCCGGCGGTTGAACAAAAGCTGGCGGATATTACTTGGAGGTTGAAGTTATTGTCAAGGTAAGACAGGTTGTTGAAAAAGGCCCATCTACTTCTTCGTTGCGCTCATCGCCTGGCTGACAGCTTCAAAGCCGAAGCCTTTGAATACGAACAAGCCTTTCAACGGGCAGAGCTAAGGCGATTTGCGTGGCATCGCTAGGGCGCAATTGCAGGAATGTCTAGAAGACATTTTGAAACATGGAAACAAAGGGCGAGGGAATTAAACACCGAAACCCACGCCCTTTATCTGGCCATCAAAGATCCTCGGGTTCCGTGGTATGCAAAATGTTCCGCTCTGTGCGTCCTCGCTTATGCATTGAGTCCCATTGATCTAATCCCCGACTTCATTCCTGTTTTGGGGTACTTCGATGATCTCATCTTAGTTCCCATCGGTATAGCCCTTACGATTAGAATGATACCACCCCTCGTGTTGATGGAATGCAGAGCCAAAGCCCGGGCGCAAATCGCTCCAGCTAAGCTCTTAGGTTGGATTGGAGCCGGTGTTATTATCGCCGCATGGTTAGCGATCACCATCGGCGGTTTTCTTTACTTTAATTCAAACTGAGACACTACCGGCGTTGAATCTGCGTTGACAAGATTAACTATTGCACTTAAACTCGGTTCACAGGTACTCGTTAATGCGCAAGTCATCTCTAATAGCAGCTCTGACAATCTTCTCCCTCCTTTTCACCTCCATTGTCTATGCCTGCTCTGGCCTGAGTTCGATACCGATGAGCTTCACGTCTGGCACGATGGACAACTCTGCGATGGAGCGAGGTCCCTGCAGCAAGCACAAGCAGGACATCTGCAAATCTGTTCGTCACAAAATGCTCTCGCTCAAGGCTTCGTCGCCTGTAGCGGACCTTACGTTTCATATTTCGATGGCCCTGGAATCCGCTCATATTCAGGTTCTGCCGTCGTTCGATTTAGTTTCAACCGCGGGACCACCAGGATTTGTGCAACAGTTACCTAAACTGTCCTTTCCTTTTTCCAGCGAAGTTCTTCGCATTTAAATCTCCCGATAATTCCTAATTGGTTCTCGGGTGTGCCTCGCTGGGCTCGTACTCGGCGCATGGCACATAGCTTTTTTTATTTTTCCATAAGACTGCATGGAGATTGCTTATGGGCATTAACCCCCTTGTTGTAGCTCTCTCAATAGGTTTTCTCGCATACTCAGCCAACGCGCAGGAGCAGCGCCCTAAATCCCAGGTTGAGAAAAACCCGAACGGGACAAAAATCACCGCTTCGGTAGATGCGAAACATCAGACACTTGTAAATCTTTCCGAACTGATCGAAGAAGCACTGCGAAATAATCCGGAGATCCAAGCAGCAAACAAAAAAATTGATTCGGCTCGTGCTCGGGCCGGCCAAGCCACCTACCTGGAAGATCCCGAAGTCAATTTTGAAGCTTGGGGTGTTCCGCTCAATCACCCGCTCAAGTATCGAAGCGCCAATCCGCTTATCATCGGCGTGCGTCAGAAGCTTCCTTTTTTCGGCAAGCTGGGGTTGAGAGGCGAGATGGCAGGGGAAGAAGTGAGAATAACTGAAGCAGAGCTTAGAGCTAAAGAGCAAGAAATCGTTGCTAAAATCAAAACGACCTATGCTGAGTATTTCATGGCAAACAAAGCTCTGGAAATCTACCGTGAGCTACTGGAGTTGATCCAGCATACAAGCGCAACGGCCGAAGGCTTGTACCAAGTCGGCAAGGCGCCGCAGCAGGACGTTATAAAGGCCTTGCTGGAGCGTACCGAACTGTTGAACAAGCTGACCTGGGCCGAGAAGGACCTAATCACTTCACGAGCCAGACTCAATACGCTCCTGAGCCGCCCGCCCGATTCTTTTTTGGGTGAGCCAGCAGAACCGGTAGAAGGCCCTATTCTCGTTAAAGCTTCTGACCTGGAAAAAATTGCAATTGCGCAGCGGCCCGAGCTTAGGGCTCTCGAATCGAGTATTGCTCGGTCTGAGAAGGCCGTCGAACTCGCGGAAAGAAATAGAAAGTATCCGGACTTCATGGTCGGACTCCAGTACTGGGTGGCGCCCGATCAGGAGACGAAGCACATGTACGCGCCCATGGTGACTTTAACGATTCCATTTTCCCCCTGGACCCGGGGTAGACATGATTATGAGGTTCAGGAGGCGCTGGCCGAACGGCAGGCGGCAAAGGCAAGTATAGCGGCTATGAAAAACATGGCTCTGTTTGAAGTGAAGGAGATTTCAGCAAAATTCCAGGCAGCGATCAGATCTATCTCTCTCTACAGGGATGGATTGCTGCCTCAAGCGGAACAGTCATTCCAGGCTTCCGTCGCGGCTTATCAAACGGGCGCCGTGAATTTCATGACCCTTTTGGATGCGCAGAGAACGATACGGGACGTCCGCATGGGTTATTACAAAGCTCTAGTCGATTATGAGCAGAGCCGCGCTGATCTGGAACGAGCTGTTGGTAAGGAACTGCAGTAGTCGCATATGGCTGATGGCGAATAGCGTATGGCAGATCCTGCTGGCCATAAGCTATAAAGCTGACGGAGTCAGCGGGCCATGCGCCATAAAGCGAAGCGAGCCATATGTATATGCCACATGCTATCCGCGCGACATGGGAGGAAAAAAATGCTGATCACAAGAACATTGAAAGCTCTCGTTTTAGTCGTTTTAGCTGGGGGAATTTTTGCCGCGGGTTACTTTTGGGCTTTGAGAGGAATGGACCATGAGATGTCGGGAACCGCGAAGACGAGTGACGCTGCAGGCATGACGGGGATGGAAAACATGGCCGGCATGAGTGGCATGCAAGGGATGAGCGGGATGGCGCCTGGCATGGTCATGGTGAGCCCGGAAAAACAGCAACTCACGGGTGTGAGAATCGCAACGGTGGAAAGAAGGCCGATGGTCAGGACCGTGCGTACCGTTGGAACCATCACTTACGATGAGACCAAGGTGACTCACGTTCACAGTAAGATCGAAGGATGGATCGACAAGCTCTACATCAACTACACGGGAAAGCTAGTCGAGAAAGGCCAACCGTTATTTACAATCTACAGCCCGGACCTGCTCGCTACGCAGCAGGAATACCTTCTGGCGGTAAAGGCTAAGGAGCGTCTCTCTACGAGCTCGATTCCCGAGGTCAAATCCGGAGCCGAATCGTTGGTCGAGGCTAGTAAGCGCAGGCTTGCCCTCTGGGACATCTCGGAAAATCAAATTCGTGAGCTCGAGGAAAAAGGCGAGGCGCAGAGAACATTGACGCTCTACGCGCCCCACTCTGGCTTCGTTATTAAGAAAGACGCTAATCAGGGAATGAGGATTATGCCCGATAAGGAACTGTACACTATCGCTGATCTCTCGACTGTATGGGTAAACGTGGATATCTACGAAAACGAAATTCCGTTTATCCGTCCCGGGCAAACGGCCAGCGTGAGTCTCTCTTACGACCCGAGCGCCACCATCAAGGGGAAAGTCTCCTTTATTTACCCCTATGTGGATGAAAAGACGAGGACTGCAAAGGCTCGGCTGGATGTTCCAAACCCCGGCTTCAAGCTCAAGCCGGATATGTACGTCAACGCAGAGATGAAAATCGATGGCGGCAGGCATCTGGCAGTTCCTGAAGAGGCGGTCTTGAATTCAGGTTTACGCAAGGTCGTCTTTATCGACAAAGGCAACGGTCATTTCGAGCCTAAGGAGATAAAACTTGGCGCGAAGATGGATGGTTTTTACCAGGTTCTCTCGGGATTAAATGAAGGAGAGAGAATTGCTTCCAGCTCGGCGTTTCTTCTCGATTCCGAAAGCCGCTTGGCAGAAGCCATGGGAGCCATGACGGGGATGGCGGGAATGTCGATGGAGGGAATGGCGGGAATGCAAGGCATGGAAGGTATGAAAGGCATGAAGATGGATGCGCCGAAGGCCGGGCCGATGGAAAAGAAAGTCGGCAACTTGACATTAATTCTTTCAACGCAACCCGAGAAAACCAAGGCCGGCGAAAATCTTCTTCGATTGAAGATCACTGATCAGGGAAAGCCGGTCACTGACGCTCAGGTTTCCTTTCAATACACGATGAACATGCCAGGCATGGTGCTCTCCAAGACAGACGCCAAATTATCGAAAGATGGTTTTTATGAGACCAGAGCTAATTTTGGCATGGCCGGCGAATGGGAGGTGACAGTTATTGTGCGGCGGCCCGGTCACAAAGACATTCAAGAAAAGTTTAAGTTGATGGCGGTCGGATAGTGTATCGCAGATGGCTTGTGCCGAACGGCGAATCGGCGACCGAGAAGCCTACGCCATAAACTATAGAGCGAGCCATGCGAGCACGCCATAGGCCTTAGAGCGAAGCGAGCCAAAAGTATGATCGAGAAAATCATCGAAGGAAGCGCGAAGAACGCATTCATTGTTTTCCTGATGGTTGTTTTTCTCAGCGCATGGGGACTCTGGGCGCTGAGAAACACCCCGTTAGATGCGATACCGGACCTTTCCGACGTTCAGGTCATCGTCTACACCCCCTGGATGGGGAGGAATCCCACCATCATCGAAGACCAGGTGACTTATCCGATCGTAACGACTATGGTTTCCGCGCCCAGAGTAAAGTCGGTGCGCGGCTTTTCCGACTTTGGCTATTCTTACGTCTACATCGTTTTTGAAGACGCTACCGACATTTATTGGGCCAGAAGCCGTGTGCTTGAATATCTAAACCAGGCGGCCTCTCGCCTCCCGCGTGGAGTGACTCCGACTCTCGGACCCGACGCGAGTGGTGTCGGCTGGGTTTTCCAGTACGCGCTGGTCGATGACTCGAAGAAATACGACCTGGCTCAATTGCGCAGTCTGCAAGACTGGTACCTGCGCTACCAGATCGGCGCCGTTGAAGGTGTTGCGGAAGTGGCGAGCATCGGCGGATTCGTGCGCCAGTACCAAGTCAATCTGGATCCGAACAAGCTAACGGCTTACCGTTTGCCGGTTAAGAGCGTGGTCGATGCCATCCGCATGAGCAACAACGATGTCGGAGGCCGTTCGGTCGAGCTGAGCGGCGCGGAATACATGGTCCGCGGCCGCGGCTACATCAGATCCGTCAAAGACATTGAGATGATCACTTTGAGCGCCGACCGCGGCACCCCGGTGCTAGTGCGGGACGTCGCGTCAGTAACGCTTGGACCGGACATGCGCCGCGGCATCGCTGAGCTGGACGGCAAAGGCGAAGTCGTCGGCGGGGTTGTAGTGATGCGCCACGGTGAAAACGCCCTTACCTTGATTGATCGCGTCAAGCAAAAAATCAAAGAGATTGAGCCGTCTCTTCCTCACGGCGTAAAGATCGTCAGCACCTATGACCGTTCGGATCTCATCCTCAGATCGATTGCGACTCTGAAAGAAAAACTGATCGAGGAGAGCCTTATCGTCAGCGTCGTCATTGTTATCTTTCTTTTTCACGTGCGCAGCGCGCTGGTCGCGATCATTACTTTGCCGATCGCTATCATCCTCTCCTTTATTGCCATCTATTATCTCAATCTCACGTCCAACATCATGTCCCTGGGCGGTATTGCCATTGCGATCGGAGCGATGGTCGATGCCGCCATCGTCATGGTGGAAAACGCGCACAAGCGCCTCGAGCAATGGGAAGAAGCCGGCCGGCCGGGAGATCGGAACCAGGTTCTCATCGAGGCGGCGAAGGAAGTAGGAAAGCCGCTCTTTTTCTCTCTGCTGATTATCACCGTTTCCTTTCTCCCCATTTTCACCCTGGAGGCGCAGGAAGGCAGGCTCTTTAGGCCCCTCGCCTTTACTAAGACGTTCGCGATGTTTTTTGCGGCGTTTCTTTCGATCACGCTGGCTCCCGTCCTGATGGTCCTGCTGATTCGCGGCCGTATACGACCGGAAACCAGAAACCCCATCAACCGGTTGCTGATCGCGCTCTATTTGCCCGTTGTCCAGGGCGTGCTGCGTTTTCGAAAAACCACGATTGCGCTGGCCATTTTAGCATTGATTCTTACTGTTCCCGCTTTTGCCCGGCTCGGCTCGGAGTTCATGCCGCCGCTCAACGAAGGCATGATTTTTTATATGCCAACGACACTGCCGGGCATTTCCGTCACTCAGGCATCAAGGCTTCTGCAAATGCAGGATCGCATGCTGAAAACGTTTCCGGAAGTCGAATGGGTTTTCGGGAAAGCCGGACGGGCCGAGACCTCCACCGACCCGGCTCCCTTCAGCATGGGCGAAACAACGGTCATGCTAAAGCCGGAATCCCAATGGCGCGCCGGAATGACCTGGGAAAAACTCGTGGACGAGATGGACAAGAAAATCCGGCTGCCGGGAGTGGCGAACGCCTGGACCATGCCGATCAAGAACCGTATCGACATGCTTTCGACCGGAATTCGTACACCGGTCGGGATCAAGATCTTCGGTCCGGATCTCAAGAAGATCGAAGAGATCGGTCGGCAGCTCGAGACGGTACTTACTTCAGTGCCCGGAACCCGTTCAGTCTTTGCCGAGCGCGTCGCCCAAGGCTACTATCTCGACTTTGAACTAAAACGGGAAGAGATCTCCCGTTATGGCTTAATGATCGAAGACATTCAAATGATCATCGAGTCGGCTATAGGCGGCGAGAGCATTACCACGACAGTCGAGGGAAGAGAACGCTATCCGGTGAGCGTGCGTTATGCGCGCGAGCTGCGCGATGACCCGGAGAAGTTGAAACGCGTGTTGATTCCGACAATGAATGGCGCGCAGGTTCCACTGGCACAATTGGCCGAGCTCCGACTGACGTCCGGTCCCGCGATGATTCGCGACGAAGACGCCCAACTCGCCGGTTACGTTCTTATCGATATGGCGGGCCGGGATATCGGTAGCTACGTAGAGGAGGCGAAAAGGAAAGTGGCGGAACAGGTACAAATTCCCGCCGGCTATACCCTCTCGTGGAGTGGCCAATACGAATTCATACAACGGGCTAAAGAGAGGCTGATGTATGTGGTTCCGCTCACGTTACTGATTATATTTGTCCTCCTTTATATGAATCTGCGATCGGTGACAAAGTGCGGCATTGTGCTTCTAGCCATCCCTTTCTCAATGATTGGCGCGATCTGGCTCGTGTATCTTTTGGGATACAACATGAGCGTGGCTGTGTGGGTCGGCATCATCGCACTGGCGGGAGTGGATGCTGAAACCGGCGTGATCATGTTGCTTTACCTGGATCAGGCTTTCGAGAAATGGCGCAAGGAAGGCCGCATGCGTACGATCGCGGATCTTCGCGAGGCGATCACCGAAGGCGCGGTGAAACGCATCCGCCCGAAGATGATGACGGTCATGGCGATTCTCGTCGGCTTGTTGCCGATCATGTGGAGCTACGGCGCCGGCGCCGACGTGATGAAGCGGATCGCTGCGCCGATGATCGGCGGCGTTGTCTCCTCGTTTTTACTGGAGCTAATGGTGTACCCGGCCATCTATGAGCTGTGGCGGGGATGGCAATTGCGGCGAGATGTCAGTCATAAGCCAGTAGCGATAAGCTAGTAACCGTCAGCGACAAGAACCAAGCGGTGAGCAAGCCAGCGGCAAGGACACTGGTTTCGGTATTTGTCGTCGCTGTATTGCTGAACTATCTATGGGAGTTAGCTCAAGCACCGCTCTATCTTGGTTTGGAAGATTACACCGCGACGGTCTTTTGGCACTGTTTTGTCGCGAGTCTCGGGGATGGACTTATGGTATTGCTAATTTTCGTGGCGGGTTGGATCACGCTTAATCGTTGGGACTGGTTTAAGCAGCCTGGTGTTGCCGGTTACCTGGCTATTCTATCTGCCGGTTTCGTCCTTGCCATTTTGGTTGAATCGGTGGCGGTGCACATAATGGAGCGCTGGGCATATACGGAAACAATGCCGACCCTGCCCGGGGCTCGAATTGGGCTTGTGCCAATAGCCCAAATGCTCGTTCTGCCGCCGCTGATATTCCGCATAGTAGCTCTGTTGGATCCAAAAAAATGTGAGAATTGTGGATCGGACGGCTAGACTCTGGTCTAAACCAAGCTATGGGGAATCTTCTTGCGTTGTACAGGTATCAACG
>DASTOD010000063.1:0-14859 GCA_035762645.1 Binatia bacterium
GACATGAACGTTATTAACAAAATGTTCGGCTGGAAAGACCACACGGAGCGGACCCGTAAGCTGGCTTATGCGATTACCCATCCGATTCCACCTACAATCGTCGACGGCAGGGAGGCCGCGGTTCACGAAGAACTGTACGAAAAGCCCGCGGAAGCCAATGAGTTCGTGGTGCCGATCCGGCACACCAATGTTGAGCCGGAGTTGACGGTCGGCTCCGGCAACCGCCTGATTTCCGGCGAGTACTTTGGCGGCGGCAGCGATTTAGGGTACAACCGAATGAATTTTCGTTGGGGCAATGTCGGCACGTTCCAAATCTCTCCCGGTTCTCACATGTGGCAGGTGGTGACCAAGCATTATAAGGATAACAAGCTCATTCCCATAACCATGAACTTCGGCCTCCCGCCCGCTTGTACCTTAATGGCAGGCGCCGGTTTTGACTACGTGATCCTGCCTCAAGGCTGCGACGAAGTCGGGATGGCCGGGGCGGTCCAGGGCGCTCCGATCCGCCTGGTCAAGGCGCGCACGGTTGATGCTTTGGCCGTGGCCGACGCCGAGGTTGTGCTTGAAGGTTATGTCAATCCGCGCGATCGCCGCTTCGAAACCGCCGAATCCGAAAAGGCTGGCGTCCAGGGGCGGTTCCATTTCCATCCGGAATGGGCGGGTTACATGGGCAAGGCTTATAAAGCGCCGACGTTCCATGTAACGGCGGTGACCACCCGTAAACGGGAGTCTAAACCGATCATCTTTGCGCTCGGCGTCCACACTCTCGATGACCACAACATCGACACGACGGTGCGCGAGGCGGCGATGTTCGAGCTGTGCGAGCGCATGCAGCCGGGCATCATCATGGATGTCAACATTCCCTACTGCATGACCGACTGGGGCGGAGCGATCATACAGGTCAAGAAGCGTAATAAAATCGAGGAAGGCTGGCAGCGCAACTTCATGGCGGCCATTCTCGCGACCTCGCAGGGGTCTCGCCTGGTCATCGCCGTAAGCGAAGATACCGATCCTTACGACATGGACGACGTCATGTGGTGTCTAACGACCCGCGTCAATCCTAAGACGGACATCATCAATCCGCTCCCGGGAGGCCGCGGCCAGACCTTTATGCCGGCCGAACGGATGACTGCCGGCGAGAGGGAGTGGACGGCTTCGAACACGATGTTCGAAGGCGGCATGGGTATCGATGCCACCGTTCCGTTCGGCTACGAAAGCGACTTTATGCGGCCGGTCTATCCGGTCGATAGAATCGAGCTGAAGAAGTTCTTCAGTGATAAGGACATTCAAAACGCCAAGTCGCGCATGCACGGCTGGGTCCACTCCTTGGCCCGGACCGGCCGATAAGCTCGCCCGACGCTCGCGAATTCAGCTTACGCAAAGGGCAGGGCCTGGGTCCCTGCCCTTTTTTTTGACGCCATCATGAGTTCGAATGACACGGAAGCCGGGCTCCTCTCGCCTTATCGGGTTCTCGATCTGACCGACGAGCTCGGTTTTTTGTGCGGCAAGATCTTGGGCGATCTGGGCGCCGATGTCGTCAAGATCGAGCGCCCGGGAGGGGATCCCGCTCGCAGGCTGGGACCTTTTTACCGAAATCAACCCGATCCGGAAACAAGCCTCTATTGGTTCGGGTTCAACAACAACAAGCGCGGCGTCACGCTGAATTTGCAATCCGCGCGCGGGCGCGAGCTTTTTTTGCAGCTTGCGGCCAAAGCCGATTTCATCATCGAAACCTTCACGCCCGGCGATCTCGACGGCTTGGGTGTCGGCTACGCGGCGCTCCGCCGGATCAATCCACGCTTGGTCGTAACATCCATTACGCCTTTCGGCCAGCGCGGGCCTTACAGCCGATTTGTCGCCTCCGACATCGAGTTGATGGCGCTGAGCGGCTGCATGTCTCTCACGGGGGATCCGGATCGGCCGCCGCTGCGAGTGACTTTTCCGCAGTCTTACGGTTGGACCGGATCCTATGCGGCGATGGGAGCCCTCACCGCCCACGCTCACCGTCAAGTGACCGGCGAGGGGCAGCAAGTCGACGTTTCGGCGCAGGCCTGTTTGCTTTGGGCCTTTTCCCATGCCCATACGTTTTGGGATCTCAACCGCCATTTAGAAAAACGCGCCGGCTCTTTTATGACCGGGCGGAGCATCACCGGCGCGCGCATGCGCGTGTTTTGGCCGTGCAAGGATGGATATCTAAATTTTATAATCTACGGGGGCGAGGCGGGGAGGAGAACCAATCAAGCGTTGGTGGATTGGATGGACAGCCGCGGCGTGGCGCCGCCATTTCTCAAGGAAAAAGATTGGAAAACTTTTGACATTGCCCAGGTCACCCAAGCAGAGATCGACCGGATGGAAGAGCCCATCGCTGATTTTTTTGGCGGCGTAACGAAGACGGAATTCTTTAAGGAAGTCGTCAAGCGGCAAATGCTCGGCTACCCGGTGGCGAGCGTGAAAGAGATCTTCGAGGATCCGCAGCACCAAGCGCGCGGTTTTTGGCAAAAGATCGAGCACCCCGAACTGGCAATGTCCGTCGATTATCCCGGCGGGTTTGCCAAGTTCTCCAACGGCGCCTGCAAGATTTGGCGCCGCGCGCCGCTGATCGGCGAACACAACGAGGAGATCTACTGCGGAGAATTGGGGATAACAAAAAACGCACTGGCCGAGCTCCAACAGGACGGAATTATTTAAGTGAAGACCGAGGACGGCGCGCTCAGACCGAGTTTTTACCGCGGCGCTGCGGTTCTCGTTGCTTAGCCGTATCCATCATGAAAGCGCTCGATGGAATCAAAGTAGTGGAATTCGCCGCGTTTGCAGCCGGTCCGGCGGTCGGAAAGCATCTCGCCGACAATGGCGCGACGGTGGTTCATGTGGAATCGCGCGCGCGCCCGGATGGTTTTCGCACTCACTATCCGCCGTATAAAGACAACATTCATGGGCTCGATCGTTCCGGGTTGTTCGCTCTTTGCAACAACGATAAGCTCGACGTCACCTTAAATTTAAAAAAAATGCCGGACGCCACCGAGCTGGCCAAAAAAATTGCGGCGTGGTCGGACGTGGTGATAGAAAACTTCAGTCCGGGCACCATGGGACGTTTGGGACTGGATTATGAGAGTCTCAAAAAAGTGAAACCGGACTTGGTTATGCTGAGCAGCTCGAACCTCGGACAGACCGGACCGCACGCGCATCACGCGGGGTTCGGCTCGCAACTCTCGTCGCTCGCGGGCTTTACCCATCTGACGGGTTATCCGGACGGTCCGCCGCAGATTTTGTACGGCCCTTACATCGACTACATCGCCGTCGCGTACGGCGCGGTCGCTATCCTCGCGGCGCTGGACTACCGCCGGCGCACCGGCAAAGGCAACTACATTGATACCGCGCAGTACGAAACCGGCCTCCAGTACCTGGCGCCGATTCTTTTGGATTACCAGCTCAATGGCACGGTCGCGGTTCGCAACGGCAACCGTGATCCCCATGCGGCGCCGCATGGCGCCTATCGCTGCCGAGGCGACGATGACTGGTGCGCCATCAGCGTTCACTCCGAGACGGAATGGCGGGCGCTATGCGGGGTGCTGGGCGATCCGGCATGGAGCGCCGATCAAAAATTTTCTTCATTTGAGGCGCGCAAACAAAACGAAGACGAGCTCGACCGGAGGATCGGTGAGTGGACTCGCGGCTTTACGCGGCGCGAAATTATGGAAAAACTCCAAAGCGCGGGAGTCAAAGCCGGCGCGGTCAATACGATGAAAGACGTTTACACCGATCCTCAGCTCGGGCAACGACCCCAGTGGGTGGAATTGGAACATCCCGAGATTGGCAAGATGCATTACCAACGCCCCCCGTTTCTTCTCGACAAAACGCCTTCCGGCCCATCCAGGCGCGCCCCGCTTCTCGCCGAGCATAACGAGTACTTTTATCGCGAAGTCTTGGGCTTGAGCGAACAGGAATACGAGCGACTCGTTCGAGAACAAGTTATTTATTAAACAAGCCGAAGTGTGGCGACGCGATCGCCATCGTTTTGCGATCAACTGTTTTTCTTCTGGATTGCAATAATTTGTATTTTTTTCGTTGACAAGCTGCTTCCCGTTTGATACCTACGGCGTAACTGCCGAGACCGGCGCTCCTTCCGACACAAACTTCAATAAATTTTCTGAGGTTAAAGTATGGAGAAACGTCATCACACCACGCTCGCTCGTACTTTAATAAAGGTGTGCTTTCGGCGCGTTCTCGTCGGCACGCTGTCCCTTCCCTTTCTGCTCGCCGCGTCAGTTATGATGCCCCCGTTCGCGGACACCCCTCAGCCCCTCGCGTACGGCGTGCAGCCTCGCCCGAAAGAGCTGGTCAAAATATACTCCATCGTGAAATCAAATCGCCCGGACATCAGCAAAGGAGAAGCCTGGGAGCTTACAGAAGTCATCCACGGCGAATGTGACAAACACAACCTGGATCCGATGCTGGTTTTGGCTTTGATCGATGTCGAAAGCAAGTTCCAATACGCCGCGGTTTCGCCGGCGGGAGCGAGAGGGCTAATGCAGATTCTTCCCTACGTGGGGAAGTCGCTCTTGCAAGAAATCGGCTTGGAAGACGAGGCCGGATGGAAAACATTCCAGCCGGAGTTCTTGGACGACCCAGTTTTGAACATCAAGCTTGGCGTCCGTTATCTCAAGGACATGAAGAAGAGTTTCCACGACCTGACGCTTGCTTTGACCGCGTATAACCTGGGCCCTACCGAAACCAAACATCGTCTGAACAACGACATTGAGGTTTCCCACAGGTACGCTACTGCGGTCCTTTCTACTTACCATAAATACAAGGAATCCGATCAAGCCACTTCTGACGTTTGACTGGCTCTTCCCCTTGCAATGTAGGAGCAGGTTTTAGACCTGCCTCTACATTGTGACTTCATTGCGCCACCGAGTTTGCCCTCACCGTTCCGTTGATAGTAAGCTAACGCGGTAGTCCAACCTACCTTATTGTTCTGACAGAGGCTTCGAACATGGACCGATGGACACCACGAACCCACTGACGCTCTCGAATAGCGCTGTTGAACACATCTCAAAGCATGCCAGGGAAACTTTCCCGGAAGAATGTTGCGGGGTCGTTTTTTCCGATGGCATCCTCGACCGGGCTCAGCCGCTGACGAACATTCAAAACCGCCTCCACGCCCTCGATCCCGAGACTTACCCGCGCACAGCCGCCATTGCCTATGCCATGGATCCTAAAGAGCTGGAGCGGGTCATTCAGCAAGCGGAACTGGCCGGCAGCAAGCTAAAGGCGTTCTATCACTCGCATCCGGATCACGACGCCTACTTTTCTGACGAAGACAAAGCTTTCGCCACTCCCTTCGGCGAACCTACTTTTCCTGGGACGGCGCAAATCGTTGTTTCTATAGACAACCGGGTGATCAAACAGATCTGTGCTTTTGTTTGGTCCGAGACAAACCGGGATTTCGTGGAAGTCCCTTTGATCAAAGAATAGCCGTATTGTTGCGCGGGAGCGATCGTTGCAACCACATGAACGTACCATCGATATCCGGGGACTACCGCTCCACTACCTTGAATGGGGGCAGGCGGCTCGTGAACCGCTGGTTTTGGTCCACGGATTTCTGGATCAAGCGCGCAGTTGGCAACCCTTCGTCACCGCATTCGAGAAACGGCTGAAACAGCCTTTATGGATTGTCGCACCGGATTGCCGAGGGCACGGCGACAGCGGCTGGGTGGGCGCGGGCGGTTACTACCATTTCCCCGATTATGTGCTCGATCTCGAATGCGTTATTCAGGATCTCGGCGTGACAAAATTCAAGCTCGTCGGCCACTCTATGGGCGGCACCATCTCTTTTCTCTACGCCGGTACATTCCCCGATCGGGTTACCCAGCTCGCCCTGATCGAAGGCATCGGACCGTTGGGAATGAATTTTTCAGACGCACCCGCGCGAATGGAAAAATGGATCGGTGAAGTGCGCGAGCGCGGACGAAATCACTTTCGCGAGTATCCGAGCGTCGAGGCCGGTGCCATGCAACTGCAGCATACCAACCCGCGGTTGAGCCGAGCGCTGGCTCTCGATTTGGCCGAACGGGGCATGAAGCCAACGCCCAACGGCACTTGGGTTTGGAAATTCGATCCGCTGCACCGGACCCCTTCTCCGCAGCCCTTCTATTCCGGGCAGGCCATGGAGTTTCTCCGCCGGATCGAATGCCCTGTGCTCGTCATCGAAGGAAAGCTCAGCCATCACACCGCGAGGCCCGATAAACAACTCCGACTGAACGCGATCGCGCACCACGCGCTAATTCAGATAGAGAACGCCGGCCACATGGTCCACCACGACAATCCCGAAGGGTTGGCGACCGCGCTGGCGCGCTTTTTTCAGGCATGACGGATCGGGTCCCCGCTTCATGGGGATTACGATCGCTCCCATTCAGATGCCGTTTTTCGTAATTCCGCAAACGAGATCACGTCTCCCATTGATCTGAACATCCAAGCCTGTTATGGTGCGCCCAGAAGGCCAGAGTCGTGCTAGAAAGAAAACGACTTTTTTTGCGCGTCGGCGATGAAGTGACCCATCTTCGCTACGAACAATGGGGCATCGGAGTCGTGATGGAGGTGATGACCTCATCTGTTCCGGGGGGAACGTGCCTCGCTCGCGTGCGCTTCCAAGACGGGCAGCTCCGCTGTTTCAACAACGACTTGGATAACGAAGCCTGCTGTTATTATTTCGGCGTGCGGCGTTACTGGAACCCGACGCACGGAGTTAATGCCGTCCGCTCGAAGTTTTTCCTGAGAGGATGAATCCTTTGCCGGGAACGACGAACGCCAAACTGTCGACACTCGCCCTTGTACTTCTCCTGACCACCCTCGGCTCTATGCCGCTGCGGGCCGAAGAGACGATCGAAAAGGCCGCAGTCGCCGTAGGTGTGACGGCCGGAAATATGTGGTTCATTCCGATCAAGGCGATTACAGTTTCTATGGGAATGCTGAGCGGAGCTTTGTCGTACGTTGTGACGGGTGGAAACGTCGAACTAACCCGCCAGATCTGGCAAGACACGAGTCAGGGCCCGTATGTGATTACCCCGAAAGAGGTAAAGCAGGCAATTGGGGAACGACCGGAGCTGTTGGAGGCTAAATAGAGACGCAGCACGCGGCCCTGCCGCGCGCTGGCGGCAAGGCTACATGCGGTCTGTGATCGACGGTCGCCCGGCTATCCAGCCAGATTCTTCTTAAAGAAACTCACCGTTCTCGCCCACGCATCCTTCGCCGCGTCCGGATGGTAACGATCCGCGTTGGTGTTGTTGTTGAAGGCGTGTTTGGCGCCGGGATACACTTTGATATCAAAGCTCTTCCCGTACTTGGTCAATGCAGCCTTGAGCGGCTCGACGCCCGGCATGATGTTCGGATCCTCTGCCGCGTAATTGCCCATCAAGGGGCACGGAATGTTCTGCACGGAATCCAGCGGATCGGGGTTGCGACCGTAATAGACGACCGCAGCGTTCAGATCTTTGCATTTCGTCGCAAAATTAAGTGAATTGCCGCCACCCCAGCAGTAGCCGACCACGCCTATTTTTCCGTTGACATAGTTTTGCTTTTTCATGTGCGCCACGGCCGCCGCCAGATCCTCCGCAACCATTCCAGAATTGATTCCTTTGATGGCTTCGATGGCGGCCTCGCCCCCCTTGTATTGTTCGCTGCCACCCAACCGCGACATGCAATCGACCGCAATCGCTGCAAAGCCGTCTTTGGCGAAACGGCGCGCGACATCTTTGATGTGGTTCACAAGTCCCCGGTTCTCGTGAATCACAATTACCGTGCCCAGGTTTTTTCCGTCCTTCGGGCGCGAGACGTACGCCATGATGTTCCCCGCGTTGCCTGGGAATTGAACCGTTTCCGATACGAGGCTGGAATCACCGGGATCGACAATATGATCGATCGTCTGAGCCATCCCTTTATCCTCCTTTGACTTTGGATGATTTGATGCCCCACCTATAACGAAAAACAATTTTCAAATCCAGAGCGTTCCACCTCGTTTATTCTCCCCCACGCCCACGCCGGCGAGGGAACAGATGGAGGATCGCAACTTCCGGTGCGAAGCTTTCGGACAGTTCACCGCGGCGGCGCGAAGGTAGATCGTAGGGGCGTCGACCTTGAGCCACGTCGGAATGACGGACTATCAGCTGGCCTGATTTAAGGAAAGTGGGAAGAAGGCGTTACGCGGACGTGGAGCTTGGTGCCGGCGAAGATTTTTCGCCGCTGGTCGTCGAAGTCTCGCTCTTTTTCGAAGCATCGCTCGTTTTAGACTCTGATTTGGACTCCGACGCTCCCTTGGATCCGTTTTCGCTCTTGGCCGCGCCGTGATCCTTGCGCGCATAGTCGGTGAGGTACCAACCGCTACCCTTCAGTTGGAAAGAGGTGTTGGAAATGAGTTTTTTTACTTTTCCCCGGCAGGTGGGGCATTTCGCCAGCGGTTTCTCGGTAATTCGTTGGGTGATCTCGAAGGTCCCGCATCGTTGGCACTGGTACTCGTAAATCGGCATGTAGGTTCCTCGGTTGGCGAAATTTTACTCGAAACTAATCACTGTCCGGTAAAATGTCAATTGCTCTCCGGCCACATCAAACCCGCTCGCTAGGGGAGGCGTTTCGGTCCGTGCCGTCCGCTTTGATGTGGGGGCCGCCAAAGGCTTCAGAGCGGTTACCAAACAACACTAGCGGTTCGGTTCCCGTATTGGTGATCTGGTAATAGTCCTTGGCCGCGAAAAAAACGACCTCATGCTTCCGAATGGGCCTCTCCTCGCCTTTGATTCCTTTCACGATACCGCTGCCTTGCAGGACTAAAAAGGTCTCGGGGTTGGCATGATAGTGCATATCGGTCCCATCCCCGGGCACGAAGTAGAGCATCCAAGAGCGGAAATTATCGGCCCCGAAAAGATCGATCTTCCTTTTCTTCTTAGCCTCGGCAGCGATCATCATCTCATGCAAATTGACAAAATCCATTTGCTCCTCCTCTGTCCGAGCTGCTCCGCGAATCGCGCCGTCATACCGGTAAAGAGCACGGCGCCTATTTTCTTTTAGCGGCTACCCATCCTATCAGACAGGGCCAAAACAGCAAATGCCTCGCCGCTAACCGTCATTCCCTCGAAGTGACTACTGACTCCTGACTACCGACTACATGGTCTTTGGTCTGTGGTCCGTAGTCTGTGGTCGTGCGTCAGGGCATTGATCCGACTTGACAGCCTCCCTGGTTCTTCACTATGTAACATGCGTACCCGGCCGCATGCCGCTGCCGGCAAGGAGACCCGCTGTGCTCCAATTCACCGAAAGCCAGGCCCAAGAATTCGTTCGCGAGTTGAGACACAAGTGCGATCAGCGTTGGCAACAAACCGTCGATCAGACTCCCTTTATGGACGAATTAAAGCAGGGCAAACTGAAAAGAGAAACCATTCGCCTGTTCTATAAGAACTGGGGTTCGTTTGTTCCTGTGATCAATTCCATCTATACGGCCGCGTTCTACAAACATCTGTGGTTTTTCGTAAAAAACGTGGACCTGATGGAAGTCTATACTCAGAAAGTTCTCGACGAGTTTGGCCATCCCTGCCCACCGGGACACATCCAAATTCTGATCGGCACGGGCAAGGCTCTGGGGCTCGCTGCCGAGGAAACCCTGCTGTCCCCCATGCTGCCGGAGGCGCGAGCGCTTCCCGATTTTCATCGCACTCTCATGGTCGACGGCCAGATTCAGGAATATTGGTTCTCCGTATTGTGGGAAGGCGCTTTTGGAAATTCCTGTCTCGACTGGTTTCGCGCGCTCACTACTCACTACGGCCTGACAAGCGAACAGGCGAGCTATTTCTCCAAGCACCATGAAGCCGACACGATGGATCATCTGGACCGAAAAGCACACGGCGCCGTAACCGAAACCGTCCTGGTGCGGCTGCTGCAGCAAGGCATCATCGAGCGGCCGGGCTACTCGGCCGAATACTGCGCGGTAACGCCCGCGGACTTGAACGCGCTGATGATGGATGGCTGCTACAAGGCGACCCATTAGCCAGCTACGAGGCGCGCAGTTTTGGCGAACACCGAAGATCGAGAATGGATGATCGAAGATCGCGATCTTCTATCCTCTATTTTCAATCCTCGACTACTCTACAGATAGGCCTTTTTCAACAGCTGACAAAAGGAGGACGAACATGGACAAAGTACAATTCCCCTATCGCTCCGAGAGCCATCTGTCATTTCTTCACGTCGTCGGGGAATCCGGCAGCTGGGAGAAACACGGGCTGCAAGTGGAGTACGATAAATTCATTAGCTCGGAAGATGCCCACAACAATGTAGCCAACGGGAGTGTGGAATTTGTCGGCGGCAATCATCTCTCGCCCTACATTCGCAGGCCGAAGGGCGATAGGTGGGTATATCTCGGCCAGACCGTAAGTCTTTTGAGCCACCGCCTGGTTGTGCGCGCCGATTCCGGCATTAATAGAGTCGCCGATCTACGCGGAAAGAAGGTTGCCACCAAGGGCCAACACCCCGGACTCAATACCTGGCTGTTCATCAAACAGAACGGTTTGCTTGGAGAGTGCACGCTGGAACGCTTTCGCGGCGAAACACCGCACTGGGAAGCCGTGCGCGACGGCAAAGCCGATGCCGCGTTTGTAACACCCCCGGCGGATGTTTTCGCGCGCCGGGCGGGAATGAAAGTCATTCAGGTCGAAGCGTTGCCAATGGTATGGTTTACCACCGTCTCTACCGGCTTGCCTTTCGTCGAGAAACATCCGGAAATCGTGGAGAGGTTTCTCAAAGGCATTTGTGAAGGCATCGCCTATTTCAAGACGCATCGCGCGGAGTCCATCAAAATTATCAAGAGCAAATATAAAGAGGAGGGGGATCTGGACGACGAGACGGCCACGCACCTCTACGATGAGCTGAAACTGATCCTTCAGGCAAAGCCTTACGCGTCCATTCAAGCGATCAGCAATGTCTATGAAATTGCCAAAGAGCAAAACAGCGAAGCCGAGAAAAGCGATCCGATGGCGTTGTGGGACTTTCATTTCCTGAGACGGATTGACGACAGCGGTTTCATCGACAGTTTGTACCGGCTCTAGGCCGAATTGTTCATGCGAGAAAACCGTCAGGCTGTCCGTTCGAAATCTGAGAGGAGGCGAAAATGCAATCCAAGCATCTCTTCGCGTGTGCTGTGGCTTTGCTTGTTTTGGAACTCCACGCCGGCGATCTTTTTGCGGCCGATGCCTCGCCCTATTACGAGGGAAAGACCATCCGAATGGTTGTTTCTTCCGGGCCCGGGGGAGGGACCGACACTGCGGCCCGGCTCGTGTCGCGCTTTATCTCGAAATACATTCCCGGAAATCCAAAGATTATCGTGCAGAACATGCCGGGCGGCGGCGGCACGGTAGCCAACAACTATTTTGCCAGCGAGGCGAAGCCGGACGGTTTGACGATAATGCAGGATTCTTCTTCCGGCATCGGCAACTTTGTTCGGGGCGGCCCCACGATCAAGTACGACCCGCGAAAGTACAAAATTATTGGCGGGGTCGCCCGCCCGGGAAGCCTCCTCATGATCAGGAACGATGCGCGCTCAAGGCTCATGGACCGAAGCGCCAAACCACCCGTCGTAGGCGACACCGACGGCATCCGTACGTGGGTAGCCATGACGGTTTGGGGCGCCGAATACCTCGGTTGGAACCTGCGCTGGGTTTACGGCTATCCAGGTAGTCGCGAGCTACAGCTGGCGATCCGCCAGGGAGAAATCGATGTGTGGGCCACCCAAAATGCCAAGCTGGTCAAGGACCTGCAGCGCGAGAAAGTCGCCCAGATCATTGTCACCGAAGAAGATCAACGGCGCGAGGATTTCCCCGAGGTGCCGACTTTTCTCGAAATCTTGGGCGCAAAGAAGCCCACCGGCATTGCCTGGCAGGCCTACATGGGGTGGGCAGGAGCGCCTGAGCTCGATAAGTTCCTCGTTGCTCCCGAAGGTACGCCGGATCATTTGGTAAAGACGCTGCGCGAGGCCTTTGCCAAACTCATGAAAGATCCGGACGTTGACAAAGAAGGCGACAAATTTTTTGGCGACGGCTGGAAGCCTCACCCGGCGGAAAAAATCGAAGCCGTCATTCGCGATCATATCGCCATTCCAAAAGAGGCGAAGGACTTTATCACCAAAATGCGGCAAAAGTACGGTCTGCCGGTTGGCGAGACAAAATCCTAACCAAAGATATTTGAAATTTCCGTTATTTTTGCACTACCGAATCGGGGAAAGATACTCGCGCGAAGACGCAAAGCACGCCAAGTTCGAAGAAATAGGACGATTTTTCTTTGCGCCTTGGCGTCCTGGCGCGATAAATTTTCTTCAACTGGTTTGTTCAAACAGTTGAAAACTTAGAATCTAAAGACACCACTGACACAGGATCGCGAGTACGTGATCTGTCTTCTGTAATTCGCCGTCGTTTCTGTCCTTATCCAGACGGCTAGGCGTTAGTCATGCTGGAAGCTGCTCTTGAAGGTTTATCCGGCGTGCTTCAGCCCCAGGCCCTGGCATTCATGTGCCTGGGAGTCCTGATCGGCAGCCTGGTCGGTTTCCTGCCGGGGATCGGCGGGCCAAGCACGCTGGCCATCATGCTCCCCTTTGTCATGACCATGCAGGACCCTCTCATGGTTATAGCGCTTCTCGTGGGGATGGATGCGGTCGGAAACACCGCCAGCGCTTTTACTTCTATTCTGATCTCGGTTCCCGGCAGCTCCGGCTCTCAAGCGACGATTCTGGACGGCTATCCCATGGCGAAGAACGGGCAGGCGGCGAGGGCGCTTAGCGCCTCGTTCGTTGCCTCTCTAATAGGAGGTCTCTTTGGCGCGTTCGTCCTCTTTGCGTCGCTCCCGGTGCTGCGACCCCTGGTGCTCAGCTTCAGCTCGCCGGAATTTTTCATCCTCACTTTGTGGGGTGTCAGCATGGTCGGGATCCTGAGCGGCAACGCGCCCGTCAAAGGTTTGCTGGCTGGCATTCTCGGGGTGCTGATCGCCACCGTAGGCCTGGACACAAAGTCCGGAATCGAACGCTACTCATTTGACATTGCCTACTTTTGGGAAGGGATCGACCTTGTCCTGGTGGCCCTGGGCCTCTTCGGCATCCCGGAGGTAATCGATTTGGCGGGCCGCAAGGGCACGATCGCAAAGGCGGAGGAGTTCGGCCAAGGTTACCTGCAAGGGATCTTCGATGTCTTTCGCCACTGGTGGCTTCTGCTGCGTACGTCCGTGGTCGGCGCGTGGGTTGGTTTTCTTCCCGGGCTGGGCAGCTCGGTAGCGGACTGGTTTGCCTATGCCCATGCCGTCCAGACCGAGAAGAACCGGGAGAACTTCGGCAAGGGAGACGTTCGCGGGGTCATCGCGTCAGAAGGCGCCAACAACGCCAAAGAAGGCGGTGACTATATTCCAACCCTGGCTTTCGGGATTCCCGGCGGCACGTCCACCGCCTTGGTCCTTACCGCTTTCATCGCCGTGGGGATCAAGCCCGGTCCGGACATGCTCACCACGCAGCTGAACCTGACTTTCGCGGTCATCTGGACGTTGGTGATCGCCAACATCGTCGCCGCCGCGATCTGCATGACCTTCGCGAAGCCGGTGGCCAGGATCTGTTTTGTGCCGTTTTATGCCATCGTCCCGCCCGTCGTGGCCTTCATTTTCATCGGCGCCTTCGCGGCGAATTTCCATACCTATGATCTCACGGCGTTGATGATTTTTTCTCTGCTCGGCTTTTTCATGCGCCGGTACGGTTGGCCGCGGGCTCCTTTGCTTCTCGGCGTTGTCCTCGGCGACAAAATGGAACTTTACCTGTGGCTCTCCTACACTCGCTATGGTTTTGAGTGGCTGGCGCGCCCGGCGGTCATTGCGTTGACAGCGTTGTTGTTAGGATCAATCATCTATCCGATCGTGTCGGCTTGGAGAGAAAAAGGAAGAGCAAAAGAACCCTTGGCGAAGGTATCGGCATGATGGCCAGCGGCATGGAACGTATTCTTTTCACCGTATTCGTAGGGTTCGTCACTTTTATGGCTCTATTGATAGCCAAGGATTGGCCCATCAGAGCGTCCATCGTGATCCTTTTCTTGGGAAGCATCGGGATCGTTTTGGCCGTGGCTCAGGGAATCGCGGATTTCAAAGCCTGGCGCAGGGGCTCCCCGGACGCTCGGCGTCCCACGTATGAAGTAGCGGCGCTCGAGCATCAAGGCCGTTGGGGCAGTTTGGAAGTTTGGGCTTGGCTTTGGGGACTTTTCATAGCGATCCATTTGATCGGGTTTCTCACGGCGCTTCCTCTCTTTGTCTTTGTGTACGCCAAGTTCTACGGCGGCCGGTGGGCAACCGCTGGCATTCTGTCGGGCGCAACCTGGGGCTTTCTTTACGGCGTGTTCGAAAAAATTCTCCACGTTCCATGGCCGACGCCACTGATCGGATCTTGGCTCTGACAAGAGCGTTGATAAACCGCCTCTGCTTGAGATAGAAGAAGAAACGGGAATTCTCTATGGAAGCCGCGACACCGAAATTGGGCGTAAAGATGTCGTCCGAGCAAGCGAAGGAGTATGTAACCGAGCTCAATGCGAAGGTGCTGCGCCGCTGGGACGAGCGGGTCACACGCGGCCCGTTCATGAGCCGCTTCCTGTCGGGCAAGTTGCCGCTGCCGGCGATCAAACTCTTTTTTCGAAACTGGGGCAATTTTACGGTCGAGATCAACACGCTGATCGCCGCCTCTTACCATAAACACATTGGTTTTTTTAAACGCCATCCGGATCTCTTGGGACCCTTTGGCGCCAAGGTGGCTGACGAGTTTATTCACCCCGAGCCGCCCGGTCATATTCTGGTGATGCTCCAAACCGC
>DASTOD010000064.1:0-6567 GCA_035762645.1 Binatia bacterium
CCTTTCTTTCGGTTCCCTTCTTTTGACTATTGCCGCGAGATTCGGACGAGAGCGAAAATAAGCTCAGGATCGTAGACGGCTCCTCAAGGAGTTCTGTTTCGATTTATTCGTACTCGTAGTTGTGTATAGGCAAACTTCATGCCAGAGTACAACTTCAAACTACTTGGAGCAATTCCCTGAATTCGCGACAAATCCCTTCGAAGTGCCGGGTGTCGGCTGTGCCTGTAACAACAGTAGGTAAACTTTTGTATACATGTGGTATCCGAAACGACTCACCAAGGCGCGTGAGATTGTGCATTTGTTTAAGGATAAGCGAAACGACTGCCCAACCACTTAGACATAGCTCTATGTCACTGCCTAAGTCTGTGGGCAGAAATCGCTATATGGGCACTTCGGTAAAGGCTTTTGAGGGGTCTTTGAACGGCGCTCCTAAAGGTCTACCAGGAGTTTGCTTATCGGTGAACTTGTGAACTTGGTGAACGTATTTGGGGACAGCACGCCGGAAGCTGAGCTGAAAAGCTGTGTAGATACCTACCAGACTTTTCGCTGGTTTCGCGCGTTATGGTCCCTTCGTAAGTTCACAACGCGCCCACCAGCCAGCCGCACTGCACGCACCGGTAAAAGCATCAAGAAGAGAATTCAGTTCAATCTTAGTCTACGACTTTTGCAACAGCGTCTCAGATCTTATCTTGAATTGGCGCTATGCTGTTCACCACCTACAATACCCTCTACCCAGAAAAACGGAATTTTGGGACAACTGAGATACGGGATCACATATTTCGGCTCAGGACCTCAATCCCTATCCAAAAACTCTGAGCCGCTATACTTCTCCCATTCCTCCGCATGTTTGGCACATACCGGACCCGCCGCAGCTCCAGCAGTTTTCCCCCTCGCCTTCGATTGCATGGTGGATTAGGCTTTGATCCTTTCCGGTTCCGAAGCATTCCCGGCATTTGCCGTCGCCGACGGACTCAACTTCTTCCGAAGATCCGTAACACCCTGGACAGCGTGCCATGGCTGGTCCTTGTTTATTCAACAAAAAGGACAACCCAACGGCGTACTAACTCCGATCGGCTCACTCGGTCAAATCCGATTAACATAGGAAGGTCTAAGATCCCGTGACTAACGGGAATTACAGCTCTCGTTCAGCGGCCGGGGTTTTTTTTGTTTTTCTTTCCTTAGGAGCCCTGGACTGTTTAGGCTTGCCTTTCGGGCGAGTGATTTCTTCCCAGATCATTTGGGCTCTCAGCCAGTGCTCGACCTCGCGCCCGTCCGGACAGCCTTCCTCTTGCCAAAGCCTGTATGCAAGTTGCCGGATCTCTTCGTCGCGATTTACTTGCGTACCTTCCATAGCCCCCTCCTTCCTAATTGAATTCAAGGCTATTTATACCGGACTCGCCGTTTTCTGCCAGTAAAATTTTTCAAGCGGCGGGCTTCCACTTGGTGGGCATTGGTATCGTCTACCATTCCAGATGAGTATGCCGTTCGTTATCGCGACCGGATAGCAGCGGTCTTCGAATGCCCGGATAGCCAGGAATTACCTGACGGCGCCGGCTATTTGACGACACCGTTAACGGAAGCTAAGCAATTGTACCAACCCGCCGAGGCGAACAGTCAGTCCAAAACTCTGACTGTTTCGCGGTGGGGAGGAGGAAACTCGAAACTCCAAACCCGAAACTCGAAACGGCCCTTTAGCCAAGGAGCACGGCGGCATCGCGAATGACTTTGCCCGAGGTCGTCCGGGGTAGAGCGTCGCGAATGACGACCTTCTGCGGCGCCTTGAAGTTCGCCAAGTTGGCGCGAAGGAAAACCAGTAAATCTTTTTCAACGATCGTTGCCCCGGGCCGCGTCACGATGGCCGCTCCAATGACATGCCCTCTCTTGGTGTCGGGAATCGCGAACACAATCGTTTCCTGGACGCCGGGGTAACGGTAAATCATGTTCTCGACCTCCGCCGGGTAGACGTTGAGCCCGCCCGTGATGATCAGGTCGTCGCGCCGGCCAAGATGGTAATAGTATCCGCCGTCGCCCTGCTCGCCCACATCGCCCGTGTAGAGCCAGCCATTCCGAACGCGGTCTGCGGTCGCTTCGGGCTTGCGAAAATACCCCTTCATGACGTGCGGACCGCGGGTGACGATCTCTCCCGGCTCGCCGCTGGCAGCTTCCCGCCCATTGTCATCGATGATTTTGATCTCCACCCCAGCCACGGCCCGGCCGATGCTGCCCATCTTCTCTACGGCCCGCTCGGGCTCGACGAGCGTGATCAGAGGCGAGGTCTCGGTCAGACCGTAGCCTTGAATGACTTTGATATGAGGCTGCGCCTGCTTGAATGCTTGCAACAGCGGCAGCGGCACGCTCGTTCCCATCATCGCGGCGATCTTCACGCTGCTCGTATCGTATTCGCCCAGGTTTCGCACACCCAGGAGCAGCTGGAAAACGATCGGCACCGCTTCGAAGACCGTGATGCGGTGTTTTTGAATCCCTTCCAAAAGCGTTACGGGATTGATCTGATCGAAAATCACCAGCGTAAAGCCCTTGTCCGCCATGTCGTTGCAAACGATCGGGCCGACGATGTGAGACATGGGCAGGATGCAGCCGCGCACGGTCGACGAATCGGTAATACCCATTTCACCCATCACACGCGGATACTGGGCAAGGTTCTCGTAAGTCAGCACGACGCCTTTCGGCTCCCCTGTAGTTCCTGATGTGTAGAGAATAAGGGCGTCCTCGCCGCCGTTTTGAGCCGGCGAACCGACTGGGGCTGACGGGGGGACGAACTTTTTTTCAAAGCTGTCATCGCCGTCGCCATCGACCATCCAGACGGGAATCGGTTTTGTGGCTTTGAACGCCTCTTCTACTTCCGGGTAAAGCTGTTTGTGCACGATCAGCAGTTTGAGGTCGGCATCCTGCAAAACCCCTTGCAGCTCTTTGCCGCGCAGCCGCGCGTCGAGGATGACGCTCATGGCGCCGATCTTTTGCGTGGCATAGTAGTTTAGGGGGATGGCCGTGGAATTGGGCAGCAGCACCCCGACCCGGTCCCTTTGCCGCACTCCTTCTCGCCCCAAGTGGAAGGCGAGGGCATGCACCCGCCGGTTCAACTCGGCAAAGCTGATCTCCTCTTCCTTGGTAATGAGCGCGGTCTTTGCCGGCTGGCGCTCGGCTGTTTGCTCCAGAACTTCTGCAGCGAAAAACCCTACTGAATGGGTATTGTTTGCCATATCGAGAACGCCCTCTGAAACGGTTTATACCAGCGCGATAGCTTTGCGAGCTCACCGCGCCTAAGTTCTAATTTCCCTTGCTGGGTGGCGAAAAACGGATCCATCCGGTTGGTAAAAACCGCCCGCCACCACTCTTTTTTACCACTGATCATAAACTCGCCGCCTGCTCCTTCGCCGAGCTCGGTGATCTCGCCGCCGACGAACTTAACCGTCCACGAGGTAGGGCTCTCCGCCACCTGGAGCGTCAGAGAGGTCGAAAGCCCGCTCTCGCTCCCGTACTTTCTGAATTCAGGGTCGCCGTTGGCGCTCTCGATAAGCGCCGCTAGATGTGCGCGGGAAAACAACACGTGACTCTCGCCACAAGCACGCGCCGGCACGTCTTTGCGTTGCGTCCGCTCGAGTTCTGGCCCGACGGTGGGGGTTGTTCCCGCTTTAAAAAACTGGCAACGGACGGCTTCTTCGAGCAGGTCGGTCAACAGAAACGCTTGTTCAAAATTCCCGCCGATCGCCACGGTTCCATGCCCTTTGAGGATCACCACCGGACGATACCGGAGCTCTGCGACGACCGCTTCGGGCTTCGTCACCGTCGGAGTATCCTGCGCGATCACCGGGACTTCGCCGAGCGTGTACTTCTCTTCAAAGCTGAGCGGGAGAAAGCTCTCGTGCGTCAGTGAAAAGGCGAGCACCAACGGCGGGTGCGCGTGGATGACGACTCGAGCATCCGTGCCGTTATAGACCGCGAGGTGCAGCGGGGTTTCACTGGAAGCGTGCGCGCCCTTTTTAATGGGTCGCCCTTGCCGATCGATGCGCACCAAATCCTTTGGTTGGAGAAAACCCAAAGGCGCATGTTGCCCCGTGATCAAGAAATCTTTTTTGCCCACGCGGCAGCTGAGATTGCCGCCCCACCCGCTGATCAGCCGCCGCTCAAAGAGGAGCTTTCCCCAGCGGATCATGTCCCGTTCGAGCGGCGTCACGATGCTGCGCCTTTTTCCTTGAACAGAGCCCAGGGAAGCATCTCCTTCTCCAGTGGGTAAATAGTCACCCCCTCGGGACTTACCCTTCGCCCCAAAAAAGTGGCAACGTCTCCATCGAGCGGAGCTTCATTCTGCGATTCGCCGTCTTGCAGCTCGATCGGCACCCCGTGGGCGCGCGCCAGACGCGCCGCCAAAAGAGAGCCGCAGATCCCGCTTGGTCCCTCCTGCCTCAGCTGCTCGCAAAAGAGATACAACCGGCCGATCTGCGCCTGCGCGAATAGCGCGCCCATCATGTTATCCGAGACCAGCGTGGTGGGCACGTTGCGGCGCAACAACTCGCGCGCAACCACACGGGCGCCCCAAAGTTCAGGCCGCATCTCCGGAAGCAAAACCCCATCCGCCGTTTCCGCCCTGAGCGCATGGACGAGAAGATCGTAATTCTCCCGTGCCGGCACGCCGTAAACAAGCAGATATATTCTCCGCTCGTCTCCGTCATTTTTCTGGGGCCAAGCTGCGATTGGAAATTTCGCTTGGAAGCTTTCGGGCGTGAGGCAATCGTCAAACCCAATAAGGCGGCTGATCAGCCAGGCCGGGGTGACATCGAAGGCCGGATACCGGCCGGCGAGCTTGTCTCCGCCTTCGGGTAACAACGTTTGTCCTTGGAAGGTGAGCAGTTCACTTGTCGGGCGTTCTTCAATGCACGCGTCCGCCCCGCGCGCGAGCGAGCCCGGGTGCTGCACCAGAACGTAAAAGGGAACGCCATAGTGCTTCGCCATGAGGGCGATCGGGTACGTTCCCACTTTGTTGATAATGTCGCCGTTCCGCGCGCAGCGATCCGAACCCACGACGACCACGTTGACCTCGCTCTTGGCCATGAGCTGCGCAATGGCGCAATCGGGAATCAACGACACCGGAATGCCGGCTCGAGAGAGTTCCCACGCGGTCAGCCGAGCGCCTTGGAGATAGGGACGTGTTTCTGTGGCGATGACAGAAAAGTCTTTGCCCATTTGGCTGCAGATCTGTCCCACAGCCACGAGTTCGCCGCTGACATTGCAGTGGGTGAGAACGCGGGCCGGATTCGGCAGCATGGACGCTGCCCGCTGCGCTCGCCGGTATCTCGCCTGAACGATCTGCTGAGCCAGCGCGCGCGCCTGCTCGGCGACCCACTCACCGAGATTCACATCGGGCGGCTGCGCCAGCCATTGGGAGAAATGGGCGCCCAGTCCTTCGAAATCGAACGTCGGACGGGCGGCATGAAACTGCCGCGTCATTTCTGCGAGGCGATCGCGCAGCGGCGCGGGGTCTTTTGCCGCGTAGCCCTGGGCCATCAACGCTGCGCTGTAGAGAAACGTCAGGACTTGGCCGAACGCGCGGGTCTTCATTTCCTTCACCGCGCGAAGCGCTTGCCCCACCTCGCCGACCTCGAGATACTCCACTCGCTCCGGGAGCGAAACCTCGTCGAGGATCCTAAAGCCGGACCCGCCCCAAAGGACGGGCTCAAACAGCGGACTGGGCGCGAGCGTCATGATTCTGCCGCACTCCGAGAACCGATTCACAAATAGCGCAACGCCCGCTGCGCCACCTCCAGCATCTTTTCTTCGGCGGCCAGAAACGCCGGATCGCGAAAGCCGAATTTACCATAAAGACACTCGTCCGAGACGGCGAGAATGGCTCCGGCTTTTTTGTTTCGCAGCTGAGCGATAGTAAGAAAGGGCGAGGTGACCATATCGATGGTCGAAACGTTCTGTTGGTTGAGCTGGTCTATGAGTTCTGGCGTTTCTTGAAATAGCGCGTCCGTCGTAAATATCCATCCGAGATGATACCGGACCTGCAAGTTTTCCGCCGCTTGTTTGAGGGCCTCGAGGATATCAGGATGGGAGACAGTAGAAAAATTCTTGGGTACGTAATAGCTCGTCGTTCCCTCGCCGCGGATCGCCCCGGTAACGATCACGAGATCGCCGATTTTCACGTCCTCCTGCAGCGATCCGCAGGTTCCGATCCGTATCAGCGACTGCGCCCCGGCGGCGCACAGAATCTCCGTCGTCATCGCCGTATCGGGAGCGAAGCGGCCGCCGTTGCCGACGGTGACTCTTTTGCCGTCGAGCATACCCGTGTGCATCTCGTAATCCAAAAACGTAAAATTCTTCGTCGGCTTTTCCAACGCGCCGAGCAGCATCTGGCTGCGCTCCTTCGGGCCCGGAATGAGCGCATAGGGGCCCAGCGAATCGCCCTGAAGGCCGAGCAACGAGAGCATCTTTTTGGCCGTGAAGTGCGGTTCTTTAACCATGGTCAAAGAGCCAGGGCGGCGAACTCGAGCACGTCTTGAGTTGCCAAACCGCTCTGCGGCGGTTCAGCGAAACTCCGCTGGCAGAGCG
>DASTOD010000065.1:0-5789 GCA_035762645.1 Binatia bacterium
AAACTGATCCCGTTTATAACCCACAAAAAGCTTGAAGATCCTGAAGTCAAGGATCTGCCGTTGTTCACCGAGGTGATCAAAGGAAAAGAGAATCTCGCGACCTATAAAACCTGGGCGGCTTCCTACGAATTTCAGCGGCCTTTTTCATTGCCGCCCAATGCGCCGAAAGAGCGGCTCGAGATCTTGCGTAAAGCCTTTGCGGCGACTTTGAGAGATTCCGCATTTTTGGCGGAGGCGAAGAAGACTAAGCTCGATATCGAGCCGGTGACAGGGGAAGAGATCGATGGCTACGTCAAGCAGATCTATTCGATGTCGGACAGGGTGAAGCAGAATCTGAGTTTCTTGGTGCGGCAAACGAAGAAAGGAAGCAATTAAATTAGCCGACGAACCTGAAGGGGGAAATATGAAGAGAGCCGTTTTTCCGTTTAGTACGATCGCATTCGGATTAGCGATCCTAGCCATGTCCTGCAGTTCGGCTGTGGCTGGAGAGTTTTATCAGGGGAAAACCATTCGCTTCATTGTGGGGTTTGCCGCCGGGGGAGGGTACGACGCCTACACGCGGCTCGTCGCCAGATATATCAGCAGGCACATCCCCGGAAATCCATCGACAGTAGTCGAAAATATGGACGGGGCCGGCAGTGTTATCGCGGCCAATCACATTTACAACAAGGCAGAACGGGATGGTTTGACCGTGGGTGTTTGGAATTCGCACAACATCTTCAATCATATGATGGGCGATCCCAGCCTCAGGCTCGATGGCCGTAAATTTGGCTGGATCGGGAGCCCAAGCAAAGACTCCGTCGCTTGCGCGATCATGGGGTTTACCGGCCCCAAGACATTCGACGAGATGGTCAAGTCCAAAAAATCTATTCGCATGGGCGCCACCCGAGCCGGCAATACCGTGCATTTGCCGGAAATGTTGAACCGCTGGGCGGGCGCTAACTTCAATATCATTCCTGGCTACACGGGCACTTCGAAGATCCGCCTGGCCATGCGCTCGCGCGAAGTCGACGGCGCTTGCTGGACGTGGGATTCCATGAGATCCACGGCTCAGTCGATGCTCAATGCCAAGGGCGACGATCAAATGGTCCCGTTTCTCATCGCTCACCGATGGGAAGATCCAGAGGTCAAGGATGTTCCGTTGTTTAGCGAAGTGATCAAGGACAAAGAAAGTTTGAACGCCTTCAATGCTTGGAACTCGGCGAATGATTTTGCGCGGCCATTCACTCTTCCGCCGGGCTCGCCCAAAGAAGCGTTGCGCATACTGCGCAAAGCCTTCAAAGCCACGATAGAAGACAAGAGCTATATCGCCGATGCTGAAAAATCCAAGCTGACCGTCGATTACATTTCGGGGGAGAAAATAGAGCAGAACGTCGAAAAGATTTATTCGGTTTCTCCGGACGTCAAAAAGCGGCTCGAATTCATGTTCAAGAAACGCAAAACCTCGTAAGGAGACTCCCCATGCTTGAATACCTCTACGCGTTTAATGAGGGATTGATCAAAGTGCTCCCCCTTTCAACGCAGGGGACGGAAACATTTCTCTTCATGATGGTGGGGATGTTTATCGGTTTTGCTGTCGGCATACTGCCCGGGCTGGGCGGAGCGACGACGCTGGCGCTCATGCTGCCTTTTATTTACAACATGGAGCCTGTCACCGCGTTCGCATTCCTGCTCGGTTCGAATGCGGTAACCGCCACGACGGGAGATATCACGTCGGTCCTCTTTGGTGTTCCGGGTGAGGGGATCACCGCCGCTACTATCGTTGACGGGCATCCGATGGCGAAAAACGGCGAAGCGGGACGCGCCCTCGGCGCGGCTCTGATGAGCTCGCTCGTAGGCGCCGTGTTTGGCGCTTTCATGCTGGCGCTCGCCATCCCTATCGTAAGTCCGTTGGTTCTTTCCATCGGCTCGGCGGAATTCTTCATGCTGGCCCTGCTCGGTATCACGTTCGTCGCCTCACTAAGCGGTGAGAACGTTCCTAAGGGACTGGTCGCCGGCGGTTTTGGTCTTGTGCTGGCGATGATCGGTCTCGACCCGATCGAGAGCGTGCCGCGTTTCACTCTTGAGGGCATCCTTGGAGAAGACAATGCGCTGTTTCTGTGGGACGGCGTCGCCCTGGTTAGCGTAACTGTGGGTCTCTTCGCCATTCCGGAGATCATCGATCTGGCGGTCAAGGGATCGACCATTGCCGGAGGCGGTCAACCCAGCAAGCTCGGTGGAGTCATGGAAGGCGTGAAGGATACCTTCCGTCACTGGAAGCTCGTCCTTCGCTGCAGTGGCCTTGGCGCTTACATTGGCCTGATTCCAGGCATGGGGGGTGGTCCCGCGCAATGGCTCGCTTACGCTCACGCGGTGCAAAGCTCGCCTAATAAGGAACGCTTCGGCAAGGGCGCCGTGGAAGGGGTTTTAGGACCTGGCGCCGCCAACAATTCTAAGGAAGGCGGATCGCTGATTCCGACTCTGGCCTTCGGCGTCCCGGGAAGCCTCTCCATGGCGATTCTGCTGGGTGCATTCATCATTCAGGGAATCGTTCCCGGTCCCGATCTCTTGAATCCGGCCAAGCATCTGACACTGACCTTTTCGTTCGTGTGGATCATCGTTATCACTAACATCATCACCGTAGCCATCTGTTTTCTCTTCCTGAACCAACTGGCCAAGATTACGTTTGTAAAAGGAGCCTATCTGATCCCCTTCTTGCTTTTGCTGATTTACCTTGGCGGCTTTGCGGTGAAAAACAGTTTCGGTGACATGATGCTGGTCTTGCTCTTCGGCACATTAGGCTGGCTAATGGTGAAGTTCGACTGGCAGCGCCCGCCTTTGCTCCTAGGTTTGGTCTTAGGCGGAATAGCGGAAAACAATCTGTTCATCGCCAGCCGCATTTATGGATGGAGCTGGTTGTTACATCCGGGGGTTCTTGTGATCGCGCTCATCACGCTTGTCGGCATGTTCTACCCTGTTGTGTCGGCCCGCTTCAGACGGTTGCGCGAAGAAGATCAGGTGCGCTCCGTCCTACCTGCAAGCTCCGTAAAAGTTGTGCACGTCCCGATAACAACCCGCATTGCGCGCGCTTTGTTCGCCCTCTTCATGGTCGGCCTCTTCGCCTACGTGGTGTACGAGGCAAAGTTCGGCTTCGGCGACTGGGAGCCTCGGGCGGCTCTTTTCCCTTGGGTTATTGGCCTGCCCAGCTTTTTATTAGCGATCTATATTTTTATCCAAGAGTCATTACGCTCCATCCGAAAAATCAAAGTAGAGGAGCTTAGTTCGGAGCAGCAACCCGAAATCGACCCTATTATCGTGCGTCAAAGAACATTGTCGATTGCAAGCTGGATCGTTGGCTTCTTCGTGGCGATCTGGCTGTTGGGATTCACCGCGGCATCGGCCGTCGCCACTTTTCTCTACCTCAAATTTGGCGCGAAGGAGAAGTGGCCCGCAGCCGTAGGATTGGCCTTAGTCGCATGGCTATTCTTCTACGGGCTGTTCGATTATGGACTACACATGCCGTTTCCGACCGGCGCGCTTTTGGAGTGGGTGCCTTCGAGCGTCGCGGCGCTGCGTGGAAGCGGATAGAAAATTTGAAAAACACTGCTGACCCATTGAGATGACCTGCAAGCTTGGGCAAGCGTAAAGTTCTCTGATGACACGAGGAAAGAGAATATGAAAATAACTTTACGAGGCATGGTTGCACTCCTCGTTGTTCTTGTCCTCGGCACCTCCGCGAAGGCCGTCGCCGAAGATTTTTATCGAGGCAAAACGATACGATTTATCGTCGGTGTCGCCGCCGGCGGCGGCTATGACACCTACGCGCGCGCTGTTGCGCGCCATATTAGCCGCCATATCCCGGGCAACCCGGCAACGGTAGTCGAAAACATGACCGGGGCCGGCGGCTTAGTGGCGGCCAGTTATCTTTACAAGCAGGGAAAGCCCGACGGACTCACGATGGCCATGTTCAACAACTCTCTCGTCGTACAGAAAGGGCTCGGCGATCCTCGAATCGGCATCGACTTTCGCAAGCTCGGATGGATTGGGGCGCCCAGTATCGGTGTGCCCGTCTGTATGGTCATGGGGTTCACGGGACTGAAAACACTCGACGATGTCTTAGAGTACAAGAAGCCTTTGAAGGTAGGGGCTACCCGAGCCGGCTCTACGGGATACGACTTGCCTCTCATCCTGAACGAAACGTTGGGAACGAAGTTCGAGGTCGTCAGCGGGTTCACGGGAACAGCCACGACCAGGGTGGCTTTGCAAAAACATGAGCTCGAAGCCTTTTGTTCCCAGTGGGAATCGATGAGGGTCACGGCGCGTGCCATGTTGGATGCCCCGGGCGACGACAAGCTCATACCTTTTATCGTCAGCGAGAAATGGGAGGATCCGGAAGTCAAGGACCTTCCGCTTTTTAAGGACGTGATTAAGGATCCGAAGAAGTACGCGATCTACCGGGGCTGGGCGTCGCAGATGGATTTTCAGCGTCCCTTCAGTGTCCCTCCGGGGACTCCGAAAGATCGCATCGCCATTTTACGAAAGGGATTGGCGAATGTCTTAAAGGATCCCGCGCTGCTCCAGGAGGCCAAGAAATCTAAACTGGTTATCACGGCCGTTTCAGGCGAGCAGACTGAAAAGCTTGTCGACGAGATCCTCTCGATGCCTCCTGACGTTAAGCAAAGCCTTGCGTTCCTCGTGCGCAAAAAAGGCAAGTGACGGCAAGCCGAATGCTCCCCGGACGCCAGGAGCAGAGCATAGCTCGTGCGCATGCGAAAAGGAGGGATCAGATGCGAGCGGTCAAAGGGATAAATATCGGCTTGCTGGCGGCTCTGGTGGCCCTCGGCGCGACTGGATTTGTCAAGGCTGCGCCTGTCGATGGGTTAATAGCCGGCGCCAAAAAAGAAGGCGCGATAGAGTTCTACGCTCCCTCGAGCATCACTCCGCAAGGTGCTGAGGAGCTGGCGGCGGCCTTCAACAAAAAGTACGGCCTTAACACGAGCTTGCGGTTTCATCCGTCGGGAAACATGACGCGGGATGTGGGCAAGCTGGTGGGGATGGCCGCTAGCGGTGTGCCTCCCGAGTGGGACTTGATGGTCGTGACGGATGCCCACCATGCCACGCTTTGGATTCGAAAACTTCTCGAACCGTTCGATTACAAAAAGGCAGGCATTGATCCAAATATCATTCATTATGACAGCGGGACGATATCCTTCGCCAATCAGATCGTTCTTCCGGCGTATAACAAGAAGACCGTGCCCACTAAGGATGTCCCCAAGAAGTGGGAAGACCTGCTCGATCCCAAGTGGAAAGGGGACAAGCTTGGCGTGTCTACGGAACCCACCACTTCGCTCGGCTGTCTATGGGACCCTGGGGCGAGGAGAAAACAACGAAGTTCGTAAAGGCAATAGCTGATCAAAAACCGGTTCTAGGACGGCTTTCGGAACTGTACAACCGTTTACTCTTGGGTGAAATTTCAATGGCAGTGACAATTACTGACAGCAACATCAACGAGGCAAAGAAAACGGGCGCGCCGGTGGTTTTTGCGGATATTCAACCGGTAATCTCGCCTGCTTATCACGCCGGTGTTCTCAAGGGAGCGCCCCATCCTAACACAGGCCATCTCTTCGCCATGTTTCTTACGACGGATCAAGCGCAGGAGATCTGGGAAAAGCACAACGGTCAGACCTCAGCTTTCATCCCCGGCACCAGCACCTATAAATACCTTCAGGGCAAGCAAGTGGTTTTCATGAACCAGCATCAAGCATACACAGTGGACAAGTTAGCACGGCAATACGGCAAGATTCTTGGCT
>DASTOD010000066.1:0-6310 GCA_035762645.1 Binatia bacterium
CTCTGAGCTGGGTCAGAAAGATAACTGCCGGTTCCCTACACGATGTAGCGGATTAGCAGACCTGCGCCCTGCCCGCTCGGTGGCTCGCTTAGCACCGAATCGCCAGCACGCATCATTCTTTTCATCACCTCACAGCAAACCGGCATCCTGTCGTTAACGTTTGGATACCCTGCTACTCTGCGGTGCAGATTCCCTGATTTTATATCTACGTAAGATTTCCCGTTTCCACGGGCGCCGTTTAGAATAGCTATGAGTTGGTTTTGAAAATCCCATGCGCTGGGCACCATAATTGTCTCCTTGACTTGATTAGAGATACCGGCAGCATACCCCGGCAGACAGTTAAAAGATACAGGCAGACCCATTGCCTCCCGCGGGAAAGACAGACAGGATGACAACGCCGCCTCACTTGATGATCTTATCCGCTCGTGCCAGCACGCTCGGCGGTATCGTGAGACCGATCTGGTTGGCGGCTTTCAGATTGGCATGTCTGCTCTTTTACTGCTGCTCACTGCCGGTTGTCCAGCGCAAAATCAAGGGTATCGCAAAACGCCTCGCCGTTGCTCCCAGAATCACGAACATGAAGCGTCAGTGTTTGGAAAATCAATGTTGAGGTCTGCGACGATCCGCATTTCCTCGCCGTGATGTTGCAGCAGGATGTGGCGCAGCAGGATCAAATCCTCTTCAGTCAGATTGGGCGAAGCCTCTATCGTAGCCGTACAAAGTTTGCCCCTGTGCTCGACCTCCAACACGAGGGAGTTCTTCAACCGCCGACTGTTTCTAAATACCCCGGCTTTCAGTATTCGCTCAGCATTGACAGACCTACCCGTCTGGCGCACCCATACAGTCGGCCACCATGGATTATCTCTCAGCCGAGGCAATACCCCTCCCCTCCTGCGAAGACCTCTCGCTGTTCATTAGCAGAGCAACGCCGATGCCAATCATTGGTTGGTTACAGGTTACTGAATTAACAGGAACTCCCACGAACGTTATTTCAGGCAACAAAGGGGAATGACAACTTAGTGGACGCCGGTGTATCCAACGTTGATACCGAACTAACAGGTCATTTACGCGCGCGCGAACGGTGGATTTGCTCTGCGTTTTACTCGCTTGTGAACAGGTGAAATTATGACAAGGACGAAAGGCGTCATTGGCAACATTAGATGACACCCAGACAAGTAAAAACCATTCGCAAGAGTCGACGCCTTACTCAGAAACAACTCGCGACGGATTCAAACTCAGCTAAACCTTTCGGAGAGGCAGGAGCTCTTCTCTACGGAGCTGCTTTAGTAAGAGGCGATTGTTCACCCAGTGCCTTCCCAACCGCAGCGCGATTTCTTCAGCCTCCTGGCGGGTACTGCAACTCGTAGAATCGCGTACGTTAACCACTCTTTTGCCAAGTGGCCATGAAATTCGAACATGAGGTTGCCACAGACCCCGCCGATTTTTTGCCGTTCCTATGATTGTATAGCCGCGGTATAAGGTTTGGCTCATTTTTTTTCCTACCAACTCGCACAGACCTGCCAAGACTGTTTGTCCTCGGCCAGAGTGTGAGGCAAAGGCGCTCAACCATTAGAGGTCTTGGGCTGAGTAGAGGTCTTGGGCTGAGCGTCTATCCAGTTCTTTGCCAATTCCACCAGACAGTCTTCCGCGGTCTTATCGGAGCTTGGCTTGATAGCTGGGTTTCTGATTATATGGCTATGCCGACCCAACTCATCTTGCCAGCTAATTTCAATCCATCCGCCTGCTGGGCTGTTGTCGCACACGGCAACAATGAAATACTCTTTATAGAATAAATTCGCCATGTCTTCCGGGTCCTCAGTGACGAGCAGAAAGGTCGAGGTAGGATAAAATCCATCACTGTGCGTCCTATGACAATTTACCGGAAGATATATTTTTATATTACTTTGGTTATATAAAAATCGCTGAGAGTCAGAAGGCGAGGATCTCACGGGTAAATCAGACATAGAACAAAAGATCCACGCTAGAGTGACCTCAGGAGTCCCTGAAGGCGCTTCAAAACCTGGCTGTCAAAGCCAAAAACGGGAGGCGAAAGAGAAGAACTATATGATTAGCTGATAAGGAAAGGGCTTTGGCCTCGCGGGTTTTAGACCCCGAAGCTGTTCCAGCTCGACCATCACGGCTCCTCTGGTTGGAGGGGCGTTGAGGTCCTGTTGACCGCGCCCCTCCGGTTGCGGAAGTGCCCCAGATATGGGGCGGCGGGATGCCTATCCGTAAGAGCAACGGCAATGCCAGCGCCGCAAATATGAAGAAAGTCTTTGAAAAAGGCGGGCAAAATTTCTTACAAGAAAAAGAGACGGAAGGGAGTTCTGGAAAAATCAGACGAACATGTCACATCGAGATACAAGAACTTCGAAAAGTCGTTCAACTATACACGAAAATCACAGCGCTGCTTTTTTCCCAACTCTGACCGATCGGGCAAGAACTGACGTGGGAGCGGCGATGCAAAGACGGCGGAGGAGGCGCCGCCCTTCCAATTTAGACCGGGAGGTCGAAAATCGGCAGTCAACGATTTGCCGCTTGCTTCGGGTCGGCCCAGATCCTGGCTCTAAGACCTGCACTCCATACCCGCTGTCCACCCAGCGTGGCGGCAATTCATCTGCACACGACAACTCGTTACAGTCTGACCTCATTGACCCGTTCGACTTCGCGCTGTCGTTTATCGATACCCTTCCGCTTGCATGCCGAAGAGGCGCGCATAGGTGCCTTCGCGGCGCAGTAGCTCTTCATGGGTGCCAAGCTCGGTGATGCCGCCTTGTTCGATGACGGCGATACGGTCCGCCATGCGCACCGTAGAAAATCGGTGCGAGATAAGAATGGCCATTTTTCCGTCGGTAAGCTCTTTGAAGCGTTGAAAAATCTCGTATTCGGTTTGCGCATCGACGGACGAAGTGGGTTCATCGAGCACCATAATTTCCGCCCCGCGCATGAAAGCGCGCGCCAGGGCGATCTTTTGCCATTGCCCGAGGGAGAGTTCATGACCGTCGCGGAACCAGCGTCCGAGCATGGTATCGTAGCCGTTGGGGAGACCTTCGATCACCGCGTCCGCGCCGCTCTTGCGCGCCGCCGTTGCGATGCGTATCGCGTCGTCCAGCGCGGCAATCTGACCCATGCCGATGTTCTCTTTAGCCGGCAAGTGATAGCGCACAAAGTCCTGGAAGATCACGCCGATGATTTCGTGCAGCTCACGCGGATCCAAGTCGCGGATATCGATGCCGTCGATCAGAATAGTGCCCTCGATCGGGTCGTAAAGCCGGCTCAATAGTTTGATCAGCGTTGTTTTGCCGGCGCCGTTGTGACCCACCAGCGCAATCTTCTCGCCCGGTCGTATGGTGAGATCGACGCCACGCAAAGCCCATGCGTCGTCATCCGGGTAGCGAAATCCGACGCCGCGGAACTCGATCCCGCCGCTCAGGGGCAGCGACAGCTTGCGTGGTTGAGGGGAGATTTTCATCTGCGGCTGTAAGCGGAGAAAATCGAAAAAGTTGGCCATGAACAGATTGTTCTCATAAATATTACCCATGGCCGAGAGAATGGATTGAAACGTCGATTGTCCCTGACGGAAGATGGCCAGATAAAGGATCATGTCGCCGAGTGAGATTTGGCCCTGCACCGTGCGCCAGACGATCCAGGCATACGACCCGTAAAAGCCCAGAGTCGCGAGGAGCCCCAGACCGAATCCCGCCGTCGCCCGCCGTAACGCCAGTGATTTGTCTTCGTGAAAGAATTTGTCGAACAGGGTCGTGTATCGTCCAAGCAGGGTCTCGCCGAGATTGAAAAGCTTGATTTCCTTGGCTGCCGTGTCTTCCGTCAGGAGCCGGCCGAGATAGTTGACTTGCCGCGTCTCCGGAGCACGCCGGGTGAGCAAGCGAAACCCCTGTTCCGAGTAACGAGTCTCAGCGATAAAGGCGGGAATGCTCGTAGCCAGAAGAATGACTACGAGCCATGGGCTGAAACGCAGCATCAGCAGCGCGAAGGAAAGCAACGTGACTGTGTTCTGGACGATGAGGAAAGTGTCATTGATTAGCTCGACGGGCTTATAGCCGCCCTCGCGCCGCGCATTTTGGAGGCGGTCATAGAAATCTGGGTCCTCGAAACGAGCGAGGTCCAACGTCAATGCTTTTCGGATGATCTCGGCGCGGATCCGATTGGCGAGCTGAAGCTGAATCAGTTGTTGAATCAGACGGCGGCCATGGTTGAACCCCGCGCTGAGCAAAAAGAGGCCGAGCTCTAGAGTCAAATAAACGAAAACCTTTCTGACCTCCTCGGCATCCTGGCCGCTCTGAACCGAAGCCACGACCCCATCTACGATGAGCTTTCCCACCCACGCTTGTGTCGCCGGTAGGAGCGCGCCGCCGAGAGTAAGCAAACCCAAGCCGGCTGTTGCCCAGCGATTGGTGCGCCATACGAAGCGCATGGCTTGCGGCGTATGAGTGAAAGACTGGCGCGCTTGCCGCCACTTTTCTAACAAGGCAATCATGTCAGTCCGGATTCGCTACATGAAACTGCGGTCGAGCCGCGAGCCCTGCGCACCGAAGGCAATGGACCTCCACTCCCTCAGAGTTCCGTTCGGCCAAATAGTTCAAAGCGTTCCACTAAACCTGCCGCTCACCGTTGAATAATGGACTCCGAGATACTTTGCAATCTCGTGCAGATTACAAGACCTGAGTGGATCACTTTTCTCTGTATACAAATGAAGAACCAAGAGGGGTCAGGGCTTTTACATTTGCTGTTTCTGATCGTCGAATAGTGTGGACCTAGGAAAGTCGTCGATTCCATCAGAACAAAGTTGGGTTTTCTTACTGGATGTTTACGGTAGAGAGGAGAAAGAAAGGAGCAACCGGAAAAACCAGACCGTTGAATTTGGTCAACGGATCCTGTCAAGATGGCGACGCTGCACAATCATCTTCTCGCCGCGAAACTCGACTTCAAACTCATCGGTGGCATGCTCTACTGAATACGTTCGCACCGCTCGCCGCAAAACGGCTACGTCATTGACCTTTGCTGGGTGGATCTCTCTCAGGAGTCTTACTTTCGTTCCCGGCGGCGGCCAATTGTACAGCATCTTTTACACCCTCCCCTTCGAAGCTTTTCTTAAGGTAAGTCACAAGATAAGTTCATTGAACCGTAAGAGGCGGCCATTGGGCGACAATGATGTCGACGCTTAGTTTCACCAGCTCGACAGCCACCTCGGCCAGCTGGTCCTGACGGTCCGAAACGGTGTCGACAGCAATATTTTATCCCCTCAATCCATTGCTCTCGCAGCCCGTGATGAAATGCCCCGACATGGGCCAAACTGTTTTACTGCTGTTCGTTGCCGGTTGTCCAGTATGATACGGAGCACCCGTTAAGCAACCAGGCGATCTTCGTCACTTGATGATCCTGTCCGCGCGCGCCAGCACGTGCGGCGGAATCGTCAGGCCGATCTGATTCGCCGTTTTTAGGTTGATGACGAACTCAAATTTTGTCGGTTGCTCGACTGGTAGCTCCGCTGGGTTCGCTCCTTTCAGGATCTTGTCCACGTACGTGGCGGCGCGGCGGTATAGATCAGCAATGAGTGGCCCATAGGCCATTAGGCCGCCTTCTTCCGCGAACTGTCTCGTCGGATACATGCCGGGTAAATTGTGCTTTAACGCAAGCTCGACAATCCGCTTGGAGTGAAGTGTGACAAACGGACTCAGGGTCACAACGATCGCATTCGGACGCGCTTTGGGTATCTCAGCAAAGACGTTTTCTATGTCCTCGGCTCTGTGAATTCCCACGGATTGAAGCTCCAGTGAGAAAGCCTGAACCGCCTCTTCAGTCTCTCTTAAACCCCTGACCGACTCACTTTGACCGGGAGCCCATAAGACCGCCAGACGCCTCATCTTTGGAAAAGTGTCTTTGAGGATTTCAACGCGTTTCCCGCTCATTTCCGCCAACATCACGGTGAGCCCCGTAACGTTTCCACCAGGTTTCGCCAAGCTGGCAGCGAGCCCATGATCGACCGGGTCGCCAGTCGTCATTACAATGGGTATGGTCGTTGTCGCTTTACGGGCTGCGTGAGCACTCATCGAGGATGTTGTCACAATGACGTCGACCTTCATGCGAGCCAAGTCGCTAGCGAGTTCGGTAAGGCGATCATATCGGCCTTCGGCATAGCGGTACTCAAGGACTATGTCCTTGCCTTCCGTGTATCCACGTTCTCGCAAGCCCTGCTTGAATGCCGCTAAGTGTGGCTGATTTCGCGAGCCAATAAAAAGAATTCCTACCCGGGGAACTTTCTTCGGCTGCTGCGCCTCGGCGAGGTGGA
>DASTOD010000067.1:0-9273 GCA_035762645.1 Binatia bacterium
GGCTGACCTTCATCGCCTGTCCTTCTTGCGGCCGGGCCGACGTGGATCTGGTCAGGCTCGCCAAAGCTGTAGAAGAACGCATGATGCCCTACAGCAACATGAACATCCACGTCGCCGTCATGGGCTGCGAGGTCAATGGACCGGGCGAAGCGCGCGCCGCCGACCTGGGAGTCGCCGGCGGTAAGGGGATCGGACTGATTTTCAAAAGGGGCCAGGTTATCCGCAAAGTCCCCGAAGCACAGATCGTTGATGCGCTGATGGAAGAAGTCGAGCGATTGGCCGCAGAAAAAGAGGCGGAGAAGACGGCCGCAGCGGACGCTTACCCCTGAGGCTCCTGCTTTCATCTATTCTCTAGAGAACACGGTGCGCTGGAGCAAAACCTTCATCCCGACCCTCAAGGAAGATCCCGCCGACGCGGAGGTTATCAGTCACAAATTGTTGGTGCGGGCCGGTTTCATTCGGCAGGTGAGCCGCGGGATTTACGACTACCTGCCCCTGGCGCTCAAAGTCATCCGGAAAGTCGAAACGATCGTGCGCGAGGAAATGGACCGCGCCGGGGCTCAAGAACTGCTGTTGCCCATCGCCGCTCCTGCTGAGCTATGGCAGGAGAGTGGCAGGTGGGACGTCTATGGCAAGGAATTATTCCGCTTCAAAGACCGCCACGAGCGTGATTTTTGCCTGGGACCGACCCACGAAGAGCTGATCACGGATCTGGTGCGGCGCGTTGTTCGCTCCTACCGGGAAATGCCCTTCAATCTTTACCAAATTCAAACCAAGTTCCGCGACGAGGTCCGGCCCCGCTTCGGGCTTATGCGCGGGCGCGAGTTCATTATGAAGGACGCCTACAGTTTTCATACCGACATCGAAGACTGCCGGCGTGAATACGACAACATGTTTCAGACTTACAAGAGGATCTTCACCCGTTGCGGTTTGCAGTTTCGGCCGGTGGAGGCGGACACCGGCGCGATCGGCGGCAGCCAATCCCATGAATTCCAAGTGCTTGCCGAATCTGGCGAAGACGCGATCGTGAGCTGCAACCAGTGCGAATACGCGGCCAACACGCAGAAAGCTGAGATCAAAAGCCGCCGGCCCGCGGGGCGAGATTTGGCGGAGAAATCGCCCCAGATCCAAAAAGTTTCGACTCCGGGAAAGAAAAGCGTTGCTGAGGTCGCCCGTTTTTTGAATTTGCCGGTGGAAAAATTCATCAAGACCCTGGTCTACAGAACCGATCGAAACGAACTGGTGGCTGTGCTGGTGCGCGGCGATCATGAAATCAATGAGCTCAAGTTGCTGTCGGTATTGGATTGCGGCCAAGTGACGCTGGCCAACGAGGCGGAAGTCGAGGCCGCCACCGGTGTCCGACCCGGTTTCCTGGGACCGATGGGTCTGCGACTTCGGGTGATTGCGGATCAGGCAATTCATGGGATTCAAGGCGCGGTCATCGGGGCCAATGAACCCGACGCGCACTATGTCGGGGTCGATCAAGAGCGAGACTTTACGCCGGCGGCTTTCGCCGATCTCAGGTTTGCCGGGTCCGGAGATCCCTGCCCCCGGTGCGAGCGCGGCTTGCTTGAAGCGCATCGCGGCATCGAAGTGGGTCAGATTTTTTATCTCGGCAAGAAATACAGTTCAGCCTTGGGCGCCACTTTTCTCGATGCCGAGGGCCGCGAACGGCCTATCGAAATGGGCTGTTACGGTATCGGCATCAGCCGTTTGGTCGCTGCGGCCATAGAACAGAACAACGATCCCAACGGCATCGTTTGGCCGTTTTCCATCGCTCCGGTGCACGTTTTGCTGCTGCCGGTCAATTACAAGGATTCAAAGATCCAGGGTGTCTGCGACCGGCTCTACGCAGAGCTGCAAAAGCGCGGCGTCGAGGTGTTGCTCGATGACCGGGAGGAACGACCGGGGGTCAAGTTCAAAGATGCCGATCTGATAGGCGTGCCGTTGCGGGTCACGGTAGGAGCCAAAGGTCTGGAAAAAGGCTTGGTGGAGTTGCGCTGGCGGCGTGATGGCAAGGTCGAAGAGATTCGACTGAACGAAGCGGCGCAGAAAATTAAGGCTATCGTTGCCGGGGCGGTAGGAGCATGAGACATCCATCCAACCTGGAGTTGGTTCGCTCGAGGGGGCCGATGAGGGAGCGACTTATCGTAGCCTTGGATGTAAATGACCTCGGCGCGGTAAGGAGTTGGGTCCAACGGCTCGCCTCTGAAATCGGCATGTTCAAAGTCGGCAAGCAACTCTTCACCCATGCGGGACCGCAGGCGGTACGGCTCGTTCAAGAGCTCGGCGGCGAGGTGTTTCTAGACCTCAAATTTCACGACATACCGAGTACGGTCGCCAAAGCCGCGGTGGAGGCCACGCGCCTGGGAGTCAGGATGCTCAACGTCCATGCCTCCGGCAGTTTGGACATGATGCGCACCACGGTGAAAGAGGTGCGTCGAGTATGCCTTCAAGAAAAACGGCGAAAGCCGATCATGTTGGCGGTTACGGTTCTGACGAGCTTGAATCAGGACGACCTCAAACGCGTTGGGGTGGACGGAAAAATGACCGATCAAGTCGTGCGGTTGGCGCTGTTAACGCAAGAGGCCGGCATGGATGGGGTCGTCGCCTCGCCGCACGAAGTGGCTGATATCCGCTCGGCGTGCGGGCCCCGTTTCGTGATCGTTACCCCTGGAATCAGACCGCGCGAAAGGGGAAAAGATGACCAGCAACGCGTGATGAGTCCACAGGCCGCGATTCAAGTCGGCGTTGACTACATTGTGGTCGGACGGCCCATACTTGAGGCCAAAGATCCCGTTGCCGTGGCACGGGCGATCGTAGCCGAGATGGAGCGCGGCAGCCGCTAGGCTGTCGCAGTCTCGTGTTTTGAGTTTCGGGTTTCGTGTTACCGACCCCCTCCTTTGTCCCCCGCGCTGCGCGGGGGAGGAAATAGGTATGGGTTCCGAACTTCCCAAGATGGTCATGACGGGCAGTGCATTCACGTGCAAAGCCCCGCCATCGTAAATACGAGGTTCATTCGCGCCAGAAACGGTGGAAGTGATGGGTCGGGCTGTGGCCGGCGCCGACGGCGAAGCCGTGACGGATAGCCTCGGTGATGAATTCCTTCGCGCGAGCGACCGCAGTGTGGACTTTCTCACCTCTGGCCAAATAGGCTGCAATAGCGGCGGAGAACGTGCAGCCGGTCCCGTGGGTATGGCGCGTGCGAATCCGGCGGCAGCTAAATTGATGAAAATTTCTGCCGTCGTAAAGAACATCGACGGCGGGCCCTTTTCGGTGGCCGCCTTTGACCACGACGCTCCTGGCTCCCATTGCGACCAATCGGCTGGCGGCCAGCTCTACATCTCTGGCTGTCCTGATTCGCATACCGGTCAGTGCTTCCGCCTCGGGAATGTTCGGTGTTACCACCGCGGCCAGCGGAATGAGGCGGGCGCGCAGCGCCGCAATGGCCTCTTTGCGCAAAAGCAGATCTCCGCTTTTCGCCACCATAACGGGGTCGACCACGAGTTTTTTCATATCATGCTCGCGAATTTTCGACGCCACGGTCTGAATGATCCTCGAGTTGGCCAGCATGCCGGTCTTTACGGCGTGGGCGCCGATGTCTTCGGCGACGGCATCGATTTGCGCCGCGACCAGACGGGGATCTAATTCGAAGATTTTCGTCACCTCGACCGTGTTCTGCGCCGTGATCGCGGTAATGACGGATGTCCCGTAAACGCCGAGGGCGGCAAAGGTCTTGAGATCCGCCTGAATGCCGGCGCCGGCGCCTGAGTCCGAGCCCGCAATCGTGAGCGCTTTGGCCAACCGCTTCATGGGGACACCATCCTAGCAGAGCTGCACACTCGGTTCGAGCCGGTTCATTCGGCAGTTTTTTCCGTTTTTGCGGCTTGAGTCAGCCCTCCCGCCGTGCTTTACGATAGGCGATTATAGCCATGTTGTTCCTAATCCTCGCCATCTTCGGCTCGGGTGTCATTCCTGTTATCTTCCGCGCCTTCGACGGCTGGCGTGTCAGTCTGTTTTGGGCGATACCGGCGAACTACATCACTTGTGTTTTGGTTGGAAACTTCTTGGCCGGCAACTCTCTCAGCGTTTCAGGATTACTTTCGCAGTCTTGGATTGGCTTTGCTGTCCTTCAGGGGATCCTTTTGGCGGTGAACTTTTACTTGCTTGCCCAAACGGCGCAGCGCGCTGGCGTTGCTATCGCAGCTCTCGCGAGCCGGCTGTCCGTGGCGATTCCGTCGCTTCTCGCGTTTTTGCTCTACGACGATTCCTTAACGGTTGCGAAAATCGCCGGGCTAATCGCAGCGCTGCTTGCGTTATACCTTTGCACGGCGCCGGACCGAGAGACGGCTACTTTGAAGTGGCGTTTATTTCAGCTGCTGCCGATTCTGGTTTTTGTTACCTTCGGTTGTTATTTTTCGATTTTGAAATACCTCCAGGCCCATTATCTCGATAACTCATCGTATCACTACTACGTGATGTCCGGATTTGTCTTTGCGTTCGTATCGAGCATCGTCATCGGTGTTGGAAAAGGCGTGTTCTCGTCGGTCGATTTCCGCGTCAGGCACATCTTGGCGGGCATATTTCTAGGTCTCGTCAACTATATCGCCGTTTACGCGCTGCTCAACGTCTTGGCTTTGAAAGGCTGGGAAAGCTCTCAGCTCTTTCCCATCTACAGTGTCGGCGTGGTCGCTGTCAGCGCGCTCCTGGCAATGTTGTTTTTCAAAGAAAGCCTGTCTAGACAGAAGACGCTCGGGTTGGTAGTGGGGCTCGCGGCTGTCGTCCTCCTGAATCAGTGAATTCCCCGAAGCTTAAAAAGAGAAGTTCTTCCGCTACAAGCCGGATCGCTCTTGCTTCCCTTGCCGATTCGGACTTACCATACGGTCCATTAGCAGGCTGCTGAAAAAGCCTCATATGCTTCGTTGCGCTCAATCGCCCCGCTCCAACGTACTGCGCAAGTACGCCTCCGCTGGTCGATTTTCGCGCGTCTCGCCTCTGAGATCTTTTTGAGCAGCCTGCACATAGAATTTTTCAGTAACCTGATAGTTTACTCAACCGAGTGAAAATCAACGGAGGGTCATCATGAAGTCAATCCCAGCTGCAGTTCTCGCCGCCGCAAATGAAAAGAGCCGTAAACTCAGAGAGCTCGTGCGCGCGCCGGAAATTCTCGTCATGCCCGGCGCCTACGACGTTCTAAGCGCGCTTCTCTTTGAGCGGATGGGATTCAAAGCCATTCAAGGAACGAGCGGCGGCATTGCGGCGTCCTTGGGTTATCCTGACGGCGAGGTGATGAGCCGCGATCTGTTCCTGGACGTTTCAGGCAAGTTGGCTTCAGCGGTGTCGGTTCCGTTCAATGCCGACGGCGAACGGGGTTATGGCGGCGAGACCGAAGTCCAAGAGACGGTGCGCGCGCTCGTCGAGAGAGGCGTTGCGGGAATGAATTTGGAGGATGGTGCCGGGGCTAAACCGGGTGGGGCGCGCGGTTTGCTGCCGATTGCCGACCAGCTGCGCAAAATCGCTGCAGTGATGGAAACGAAACGCGCGCTGGGCAGTGAGTTTTTTCTGAACGCCCGAGTGGACGCATTCCATGTCTTCACGGACGATTCGAAAAAGGCCCTGGAGGAAGGGATCCGCCGGGGCAACGCTTATGCGGAGGCGGGCGGCGACTGTATTTTTTACTTGAATCTTCATGATCGGGACACCATCGGCCTTATAGCGAAAGAAGTCAAAGCGCCCGTGAGCATTCTCGCCGGGCCTCAGTCCCCGAGCGTGAGCGAGTTGCAGGAGTTGGGCGTTAGGCGCGTGAGCTACGGTTCGGCATTTTTAAAAGCGGCCATCGGCGCGACGCAACGACTGGCGCGAGAAGTCTTGGAGCGCGGAACGGTCACGGCAATGGAGGACGGCATGCAGACGCCGGAGATATCGGCGCTGGTCGCAAGAAGAAAGTGAGTTGATCTGGTGAACGAAAAGCCGGTGTCGTGTCGCGGTGAAAGGCGCCCTGCGCGGCTTGATTCATCGGGGCGGCTTGCGGGCGGAAATTGTCCGCTGGGGGACAATCCTCGTGGGTCAGCCGATTCGCGCCGGAGCTTCGAGCATTCCTGACCATCGATTGTCGTGACCCCCTGGGCTCTAACGCTCGTACTCGCCGCCGCTTTCATTCACGCGAGCTGGAACCTGCTGACAAAGCGCGCCAGCGGACATGCGACTTTCATGTGGCTTGTCGCGGTCCTGTCCGCGCTGTTTTACGCGCCCATCGCCGCGGCGATGATTTTTCTCTGGGAAGCGAGGATAGGGTGGGTGGAACTGGGTTTTATGGTGGGAAGCGCAGCGCTTCACACGGCTTACTTTGTTCTCCTCAATGAGGGTTACCGCGCCGGAGATCTTTCACTCGTTTATCCGCTTGCGCGCGGCACCGGCCCGCTCCTCTCCAGCATCGCCGCCATCGTCCTTCTTGGTGAACGACCGAGCATAACCGCTCTGGCCGGGGCGATGATGATCATCGGAGGCGTCGTCGTCCTTAGTTGCAATCCGCGAACACTGACCCAGACCGGAGTCCGAAAGGCGATGCTTTACGCCCTGCTTACCGGGGCTTTTATCGCGGGATACACCTTGTGGGATAAACAAGCCGTGAGCCGGTTTGCGGTGGCGCCTATTCTGCTCGATTGGGGCGCGAACGTTGGACGGGCGCTGCTGCTCACCCCGTTTGCACTCCGCTATTGGCCTAACGCGCGTAATGAATGGCAAACGCACCGCTTGGAAGCGGTGGGGGTTGCGTTGCTTGTGCCGCTCTCTTACATCCTCGTTCTTACGGCGCTCGAGTTCACGCCGGTCAGCTACGTCGCGCCGGCGCGTGAAATTAGCATCCTGATCGGCACGGCGATGGGAACACGCCTGCTTCAAGAGGGCGACGTTCGCCGCCGCTGGCTTGCTGCCTGCGCCATGGTTTTGGGCATTGTGGTGCTTTCGGTGGGTTAGGTTTGGCGGTTCAATGGCCGACGTTCGCGACTGGCGCTCGGGGTCAAGCTCAACCGGCGATGTTTCGGAGGTTATGTGGAGGGGGGTAAGGAGCTCTTCCGGAAAGGCTCCTGACCCTTGGGTGACCGTAGTCAATAAGATCTAGACGTGCTTGGTGCGGCGATTGTGACCTAACCAGAAGATCACGACCAGCAAGATCACCAGGCTAGTGCCCCAATTGTTCAACACCCAATTGATTACAGGATACAGCTCCCAGTACAAACGTAGTGTCAGTTCCCCGATCAGGTCCATAAAACCCTCCCTCGGGAAGCCCTATGACCAAATAATCCTTTTCTACATGTTGTGGTATGAGCAAGATCCGTGCAAAACAAACTTCATCTTAATTTGCCTTGAAATTGGCTAGCCGCGGGTTCGCGAAGGCCTCCCGAAAGTGCGCTTATTTGTCGCCTTTGTCATTTTGTTGACAGAAGAGTCACCGCAGCGCCTGTTTCCCGCGACCTGGCGTATGCCAAAAGAGAACACTGACTACAGGACCACGGGTAGGCGGCGGTAGTCTGTAATCGGTCGTCGCTTCTTACCGTTTCGGCCCTGTCGCAAACTAGGCGGTTGCTCTTTTGATAGAAAGCCGCAGGGAAGTTACGTAAGCGCCTTGATCCAGGCCCGTTTTAGGAACACCCCGATCAAATGGCGCTTGTACTCGGCACTGCCCAGGAGGTCGTCCACCGGATCGGCGGCATCGGCCAAGATCTGCGCGGCTTCGTTCAGGTGGGTTTCGACTTGACCCCGGGAGCCGACAAACAAGGCGTCGGCTTTGTCCGAGCGGCTCGGCACGGCGCCAACGCTTCCAACCACGGCTCGGGCGCTTTTGATATTCCGCCCAGTCCCATCGAGTTGGAGCACGAGCGCGAGCCCCAACGTTGGCCGCTCGTGGGTTTGGAATTTGACGTAAACCGCACGTTGAAGCTGATTCAGCAGAGGCACCTCGATCTCGGTCAAGATCTCATCGGGCGCCAGAGAAGTGTCATACGCGCCAGTGACCAATTGGGCGATAGTAAGCGTTTTCGTTCCGGCTTTACTCTGGACATGAGCCTTTGCTTCGAGAGCAAGAAGCAACGCCGCCGGATCTGAATGGGGCTCGGCAAAACAAAGATTGCCGCCGATCGTTCCAGTCGCGCGCACGCGCACATTCGCCACATTGGTTTCCATGTCGGCAAATACGGCAAGCCGCTGTTTGACAAGTGGCGATCTTTCGATGGCGCGATGGGTTGCCGCACTGCCCATCACCAACGAACCATTTTTCAATTCAATTTTATTCAGGCCGGGAACGCACTTCACGTCGATCAGGTGCTCGTAACGCAGGAGATCGTGTTTCATCGCCAAAAGCAGCTCGGTCCCGCCGGCATACAGGCGTCCGCGCTCGCCATAATGAGCGAGCATCTCGGAAGCTTCGCTGGCAGTCTTGGGCTGGTGAACCGTGAAGCGTCTTAGGGGCATCATATTAAAGCTCGACGATAGAGAATCGAGGATGGCGGATCGCGATCTTCTATCCTCGATCGTCCATTCTCAAAGATTTTTTTTCTCTTTCAGGGCGCGCCACACCCGTTCGGGCGTGAGCGGAGCCTGGCGGATGCGCACTCCCGTCGCGCGGCTGACGGCGTTCGCGATGTTTGCGGCCATCGAATTGAGCGAAGCCTCTCCACCTCCCTTGGCGCCGTAGGGTCCGACGCCGTCCTGGTTCTGCACGAGGTGGAGCTCGACTTTTTTCGGTACGTCCGAAAACCGCGGCACGCGGTAGTCCAGGATCGAGCCATTGACCAACTGCGGCCCATCGTACACGAGTTCTTCAAAGAGTCCGATGCCCATCCCCATGGTGGCGGCGCCGATGTCTTGCCCTTCCGCCAGCGCCGGATTGATGGCGAGACCGACGTCGCCCACGGTCGCGAGTTTTTCCATTTGGATCTTGCCCGTCTCTTCGTCGACCGAAAGCTCGACGCCGGTGCAAGCCGTTTCCCAAAAAACCGGCAGTTTGGCAAAATCGCCGTCTTTGCGAATATAGGCGCGGCCGATGACTTCGCCATCGGGGAGAGCATAGTACTTGCTGATCACTTCGGACCAACTAAGCTGGGCCTCGCCGCAGCGCACGCCGCCTTTGACCACCTGGATCTCTTCGACCTTTACCTTGAGCACATCCGCCGCCATCCGCACCATTTGCTGGATCGCTTCGCGGCTGGCTTCCATGACCGCGCGGCCCATCAAGGTCGTGGTTCGACTGGCGCCGGTGGAGCGGTCGTAGGGAGT
>DASTOD010000068.1:0-2871 GCA_035762645.1 Binatia bacterium
TACTATGGCATGGAACAGATTTGGGAATTCCTTGACCCTCCTCTGCAAGCCTTCCTGAATCAAACAAAATCAACTCACAAATGGATTCCACAAAAGGGCTGGAGGTAATCTATCCACGCGCGAGCTAACCGACTGGGATAACGGCTCTCGACACAGAGTTCGCCGTGCTTCACATTATTCCGCGCGCGGATACAGAATCAACTGAGTACACCTGAACAACGCAATCGTCTTCCCGCTGGTCTCATCCGTCACCTCGGCATCCCAGATCTGGGTCGTCCGCCCGCTGTGGACGCGAGTGGCAACGCAGGCGATGACTCCTTCGCGGGCGGTACCCAGAAAATTGCTCTTGAGCTCGATGGTGGTGAAGTTCTGTGCCCCATCCGGCAGGTGGGCAATGGTCCCGTAGCCGCAGGTCGTATCCGCCAGGGCGATGACCGTGGCGGCGTGCAAGTATCCGTTGGGGGCCAGCAACTCAGGGCGCAGGGCCAGGCGGCTGGTCAGCCGCCCCGGCTCCATACTGATGAATTCAATGCCGATCAGGCCTGGCAGGAAACCTTCGCCGCGTGCGTTGAGTTGGTCAATGGTGAGCATGGGTTGAAAGTATAGCATAGCCAAAAAGGCTCCCAACGCCGTCCTCGGCGTTGGCTTTACAAAGTAATCGCCGCCGGGGACGGCGGTGTGAGCAGGAGACACATTCGGGGCTACTCGACCGCCACTAATCTCTACTTCTCTCTCATTCTTGAGTGACCAGCTCTGTCACGTGAGCGAATTCGTCTGCCAGAGCGGCCCTTTCATCGTCAGTCATTTCGAGCGACTTTGCCGCGGTCAGTGAGACTTGAGCCAGTTCATGGTCCTTGGTCCGAACGGCCAACTCCGCTCGATAGAGATGTGCCCGGGCGAGTTCAAGTGCTCCGGCAGTTTTGCCAAAACGGGTCAGGCCGCTTTCGAGCGTTTTCAGCGCAAGCGCCTCATCTCCATGGGCATCGCCCAGGCGCGCCGCCACGTACATGATCTGAGTCAAGCCCTCCGCTGTCTCGGCTGAGTCTGCCTCTTCCGATTCACCCAGCTTATAGATCCGCAGCCAGTTCCCGCCCGGGTCGACGACGCTGAATCCACGCACCGTGCCGTATTTTTTTCGCGGCCGCAGGATGCGCGGGATGCCTGTGACGGGCAGCTTGCCATACCTTTTCCGCAACCCGGCAGCAAAATCATGATACAGGTTGTCGGGGTCCGGTACCGCCACAATGACACTGCCATAGGATTCCGCAGGATTGAAACCTTCGATGCCAAAGAGATGGATCTGTATGTCTTCCAGGGCCACGACCGCGTACGGGTTCGGGCGCACCTGCCGGTATGTTTTCTTGAACCCGAGCGATTCATAGAATGCGATCGATTCGTCCAGCTGGGCACACGGGAGAAGAGGATACGTGCGTTCGTTCGCCATAAACGGGCCCCTTCTGTAAAATGCTTAGAGGGCAAATAATTATAAATCTTTTGTCATTTCCCGCTTCCTGCGCACCACTCTCTGATACAATACCCGCCACCATTCCCTAACAACTAATCTCTAGCAAGTATGTCCCCCGAATCTCGTCATCTACTCCATGAACCGTGTGGCCAAGATCGCGCGAAGCGCACCAGCAAACACGAACCACCCAGCTGATTGAAAGAATCCAAAATACTATGTCAAATGAATCTTTAGTTATTTACTCAATGAATCGGGTCGGGAAAATCGTTCCCCCGAACAAACAGATCCTGCGCGACATCTCGCTCGGCTTCTACTACGGCGCCAAGATTGGCGTGCTCGGTTTGAACGGCGCGGGCAAATCCACGTTGCTGCGGATCATCGCGGGCGTGGATAAGGACTACATCGGCGAGATCTCCATGAGCAAGGGCTACACGGTCGGTCTGCTCGAGCAGGAACCCAGGCTCGATGAGACGAAAACCGTCATCGAAGTCGTGAAAGAGGCGGTGCAGCCCATTGTGGCGTTGCTGGCGCGTTATGACGAAGTCAACGCCAAATTTGCCGAACCCGACGCCGACTTCGACGCCCTCGTCGCCGAACAGGCCAAACTGCAGGAACAGCTCGACAAGCACGACGCCTGGAATCTCGACAGCCGCCTCGAGCTCGCCATGGACGCCCTGCGCTGTCCGCCCTCGGATGCGCCGATCAGCATTTTATCGGGTGGAGAACGGCGCCGCGTTGCCCTGACCCGGCTCCTGCTCACCGAGCCCGATATCCTCCTGCTCGATGAGCCCACCAACCACCTCGACGCCGAGTCCGTGGCCTGGCTCGAACATCACCTGCGCGACTACAAGGGCACGGTCATCGCCGTCACCCACGACCGCTACTTCCTCGATAACGTCGCCGGCTGGATCCTCGAACTGGACCGCGGCTACGGCATCCCGTGGAAGGGCAACTACTCCTCGTGGCTCGAACAGAAGCGGGAGCGCATCCGCGTCGAAGAGAAATCCGAATCCAAGCGCCAGAAGACGCTCGAACGCGAGCTCGAATGGATCCGCATGTCGCCCAAAGCCCGCCAATCGAAGGGACAGGCCCGCGTTACAGCCTATGAAAAACTGTTGAACCAGGAAGCCGAAGCGCGCCGCGAAGACCTGGAAATCTACATCCCACCCGGACCGCGGCTCGGGGACATCGTGTTCGAGTTCAATGATTTGACCAAATCCTACGACGACCGCCTCATCCTGGACCGATTTTCTGCCGCCGTTCCCCCCGGCTCCCTCATCGGGATTGTGGGTCCCAACGGCGCAGGCAAGACCACCCTGCTCAAGATGATCATCGGCAAGGAGGAACCCGATAGCGGCTCCATCAAGATCGGCGAGACCGTCAAGCTGGCCTACGTGGACCAATCC
>DASTOD010000069.1:0-2065 GCA_035762645.1 Binatia bacterium
TGAGGCGTAAGGCGTGAGGAGTTAGGCGCTTTCGGATCGACGGCGTTCGATCTACTGTCGCGCCTCACGCCTGACGACTCACGCCTAACGGCATTCCAATTAAGGGGGATCGTGAGGCGTAAGGCGTAAGGGGTTAGGCGATTTCGAATCGGGATGGAGTTCGATTACTATCGCGCCTCACGTCTGACACCTCACGCCTTACGGCATTCCAATGCACAGTACCAACGAGATTCTCAAAGGAGTTCGCATCCTGACCTTTACGACAGGCTATGCCGGCCCGTTCGCCGGCAGGTTATTGGCTACTTACGGCGCGGAAGTCATCAAGATCGAGTCGCGGAAGGGCGGGGTCGACACGTTTCGCCACTACGGTCAACACAAGGACATCGATGCGGCGCCGCGCTTTATAGAATGCAATCTAGGCGTTCGCTCCCTCAGCCTCAATCTCAAACATCCAACCGGCGTGGAGTTAATCAAAGAGCTGGCCGCAAAATCGGATGCGGTTTTACAAAATTTTCGGCCGAGGGTGTTGGATAAGCTAGGTTTATCCGACGAGGAGCTCAGGAAGATAAATCCCAAAATGGTGATTGTGAAGTTGCCCGGTTTCGGATCCGAAGGCCCCAAGAGTGGATATGGGACATGGGGATTCAATCTGACGGCATTCTCCGGCATGACCTATCTCTGGAATCATCCCGCGCAGGACCGTCCCGTCGGCAGTCAGGGTGTCTACCCCGATCATCTTGGTTTCATCATGGCCCCGACGATTATGGTTGCCGCGCTGCTGCACGGCCGGTTGACCGGGAAAGGTGTGTCGATCGATCTGGCACAGATCGAGGGAACCGCTTACACGCTCGGCGTGACCTATCTGGATGCGGCGGTGAACGGGTATGATCCACAACCGCAAGGCAACCGCGATGCGTTAGCGTCGCCGCACGGCTGTTATCGTTGTCACGGTGAGGATCGCTGGTGCGTGATCTCTGTCAGGAGCGAGGATGAGTGGAAAACTTTTTGTCGGGTGACCGGCCGGGAAGATCTGCTTACCGATCCTCGCTTCGCCGACCATGATGCGCGCGTGCGGCACGATTCCGAGCTTGAGTCCATCGTGCAGCGATGGACAGAGGTGAGGAGCGCGGAAGAGGTTGTGAGCAAACTCCAATCCGCCGGTATCGCCGCAGGCGTTGTCCAGACCGGAGCCGACCTCCTCAAGGATGTGCAACTGCGGCACAGAAATTATTTCGCCTCATTCTCGGACTCTCGTATCGGACCCTTTGAAATTCCCCGTAGCGGAATCTTGTTTCGCGGGATGACCGACGAACCCTTAAAGCTCCCTAGCAGGTTCGGCTCCGACACCGAGCAGATTCTAGGGGAAATTCTCGGCTACGATAGAGCAGCCATCGAACGATGGCGCCAGGAAGAAGTTCTGACGTAGCGCGTCGATTCGTATATCGGATCGTGGTCATGCAAGTACGACGTTAACTTCCTTCCCCCTTGCACGGGGGAAGGGCCTGTCCTGAGCGCAGTCGAAGGATTAGGATAGGAGTGATGAAGGAGAACAACATGCTCAGAAAAATCTCTCCCTTCGCGCTCCTCTTCGTTTTTCTGCTGCAACTCTCACCTGCTTTCGCACAAGAGAGATTAAAGCTCCGGGTCAGCTCGGCGACCAAGACTCTGGGCTATGGCCCGCTTTGGGTCGGCGCCAAAATGGGTTTTTTTGACCGCCAAGGGCTGGACGTCGATCTGGTGGTGATTCGCGCCTCGGACGTTGGCATCCAAGCGCTGGCCGGAGGATCGCTCGACATCGCCGGAAGCGCCGCCGACGCCCCGATCGCTGCCGTTGAAAAGGGTCTCGATCTGGTGATGATCGGCGGCATTATCAATGGGCTCACGCAGTCAATCATGGCCGCGAAGAAGTTCAAAAACTATAACGACCTGCGCGGTGCAACCCTGGGCGCGATTAGCCTCACTTCCGGCGTAACGTTTGCTTTAAGACACGTGCTCAAAGTCAAGGGACTGGAATACCCGCGCGACTACAAGCTGCTTGTCATTGGCGGTTCACCGCAGACATACG
>DASTOD010000070.1:0-8598 GCA_035762645.1 Binatia bacterium
TATCGGCATCGTCGTCATGATTGAGGCTTGGCCCGTCTATCAGCTGGCTCTGGAGGCTTAGCGGCCTGGAAAAATGACGGTACCGGCCTTTCGGCTGATCGGGCCTTCGTTGTGCGCCGTGGCCGCGATTACCGCGCTCGCGGTGGTTTTGCCGATAAAGCTCGGCCTCAATAACTTGGAGCGAATAAAAGAAACCGACCACTGACCACAGACTACGGACTACATGTCCATCGCTAAAAAACCCGCTGCAGTCCTTCGACGGTTCCTCAGGACGAGCAACTCCAACCCCCTCTTTGCAAACCTTTGCAAAAGAGGGGCAGGGAAGATTTTTGGCCCGAACGTGCGGAAATATTCAACAGACTTCCGCTACACTAAGATGATCCAATGCACTTGATTCACACAATCTACGAGCCCGCCGGCTCCGGGCCACACCCGACTATTCTTGCGCTTCATGGACGGGGCGCCAACAGCTTGGATCTTCTCGGCCTGGCTCCTTATCTCTGTGACGGGAGTCTTCTGATGATCTGCCCTCAAGGACCGGTGGAGACTCCCATCGGCCCGGGGGCGGCGGGCTACGCCTGGTATCCCATGACTATGGGCGGCGGCCCGCCCGACCTAGCGGTGATTTTGTCTGCCAGAGATAAGCTTCGGATCTTCCTGGATGAGTGTGTGGCGCGTTATCCTATCGATCCCAAGAAGCTGATCCTCCTTGGTTTCAGCCAGGGCGGAGTGATGTCGTACAGTCTTGCGCTGGAAGGCCCGGAGCGATTTGCGGCTGTGGCCGTGCTCAGTTCATGGCTTCCGAAGGAGCTTGCGGCCATGCTCCGCATAGGAGAGGGAGCCCGGTCGCTGCCGGTTCTGGTCCAGCACGGCTCGCAGGATCAATTGATTGAAACGGGGCGGGCGCGAGACTCGGTGGAAACGCTGCGCGGTTTGAGGATACCGGTTACCTACCGTGAGTATGGAATGGGACACGAAATCACGCCGAGAAGCCTCGCGGACCTCTCGGCGTGGCTCGAAACGAAGGTTTTGTCTGTCCCGAGCGAAGCGACGAGGGATCCTTAGACTAATACCTTCGGGCACCCATTGCGCTGGCCATCGCCTCGAGGCGAGCTATGCGCTCTTCCATCGGAGGATGCGTGCTGAACAGGTTGGCTAGACCCCCGGCGCTCAACGGATTGACAATAAATAAATGAGCCGTCGCGCTCGCCGTCGCCTGGTTCGCCTGTAGCGGAATGTGTTGCGAGCCCAGGTGGAGCTTTTTGAGCGCGCTGGCGAGAGCCAGAGGGTCGCCGGTAATCTTCGCGCCGGCTTCGTCGGCGCCGTACTCCCGCGAGCGCGACACCGCCATCTGAATGAGCATGGCGGCTAGGGGCGCGACGATCATCATGACGATCAGGCCGAAGATATTTCCACCGCCCTCGCCTTCATCGTCGCGGCGATGACCGCCAAAGATCATCGCCCACTGCGCCATTTGCGCGAGATAACTGATCGCGCCTGCCAGGGTTGCCGCAATGGTGCTGACAAGAATATCGCGATTCGTGACATGGCCGAGCTCATGCGCCAATACTCCGCCGAGTTCCCTCTTGTTGAGGATTCTTCGTATTCCGTCCGTCACCGCAACGGCGGCATGCTGGGGATTTCGTCCGGTGGCAAACGCATTCGGCGTCTCTTGCGGCAGCACATAGACCTTGGGCATCGGCAAACCGGCGCGCTGCGCGAGATCCTGCACAATCCCGTAAAGCTCCGGATCGTCCGCTGACGAGACCTCTCGGCCGCCATACATTTTGATGACTATCTTGTCGCTGAACCAGTAACTGATGAAATTCATCGCGCCGGCGATAACCAGAGCGATGATGGCGCCTTGTCGGCCGCCTAGCAGATCTCCGGCCCAAACCAGCAGCGCCGTGAGAACCGCTAACAGAATCGTGGTACGGAAGGTATTCATAGCCTTTCCTCCTGGTTAGGAGTATCCTAAGTGATTGAAAAGTGAAGTCAAGTTCTTTCGATTGTCGCTAATTTGCGCACGAAACGCCCAGAAATCAAGTCCCCGCGATGGGCAGCACCGAGCATATCCTATAAATAAGAGGAATCAATCATGCACTTGGGAGTCGTTTTTCCGCAAACGGAGATCGGCACGGACCCTTTGGCGATTCGCGACTTCGCGCAGGCTGCCGAAGAGTTGGGCTATCATCACATTCTAGCCTATGATCACGTGATCGGAGCCAATCCGGCCAGCAGACCCGGTTGGCAGCCGCCCTACACACATCGGGACGCGTTTCATGAGCCCTTCGTGCTTTTCAGCTATCTTGCCGGGCTGACGAGAAAAATTGAACTCGTAACTGGCATCATCATTCTTCCCCAACGGCAGACCGTCTTGGTCGCAAAGCAAGCAGCCGCCGTGGATGTTCTGAGCGGCGGCCGACTCCGGCTCGGCGTCGGCATCGGCTGGAACCCGGTGGAATATGAAGCGCTCGGCGAAAACTTCAAAAACCGTGGACGCCGCTCGGAGGAGCAGATCGAGGTGATGCGCAAACTCTGGACCGAGGAACTCGTCACGTTCGAGGGACGCTGGCACAAGATCACAGACGCCGGCCTGAACCCGCGGCCGATTCAACGACCCATTCCCGTTTGGTTTGGCGGCAGCAACGATCGCGTCCTGCGGCGCGTTGGGCGTATGGGCGACGGCTGGTTTCCGCTGCTAGCGCCCGATGCGACGTGCCGCTCGGCCATCAAAAAAATACGGACGTATGCGCGCGACGCGGGCCGGGACCCGCAAGAAATCGGCATCGAAGGCCGAATCTCCATCGGCCAGCGCTCGGCTGAAAGTTGGCTCAAGGAGCTGGAAGCGTGGAAAGATCTCGGTGCCACTCATTTGACGGCCAACACTATGAAAGCCGGGCTCGCCGCTCCTGCCGCTCATATCGATGCGATCCGGCGCTTTAAAGAAGCGTTAGGGGTGAGGCGTTAGGCGTAAGGAGCGCTTACGCTTAGTTCCTCGATGCTCCGTTCCCCTCACGCCTTTACGGCCTAACGGGACGCCTGACAAACCGACCCCTCGCGATGACGATTAATCTAGTGCGTTCTCGGCGTCGTGACCCGAAAAGGCCGAAGGGCTACGACCTGCAGGCTCGGGGCTCTGGGGTGCGTCGTCCCGGCCTCGGCGCCGGGCGAGCAGCGTCTGCACGGATTCGAAGGGGTCACCGCGGCGCTTTGCGGCCGCGCGAATCGCCTGGATCGCCTCGACTAGATTTCTTCCCTCTACCTCATAGACGGATTCAAACAGTTTTAGGTTCTTTAAGTAAAGCAAGTAGTGAATCATGACCGCATTATTGAGCCGCAGAAGGGAAAAGCTGCGGAACCGATGCCGCGGCCGGTCGGCAATCCGCCGTCCCCACTCCTCTTTGGCCCGGGTGAAGACTTGTTGTCGCAGGCGGAGCTTGTCATCGTCCGAGATCGGTTTCGCGTACAGCTCATTGAGCGAGTCGGCCAATTGTTCGATGAACTCCGAAAACTCCAGCTCGTCCTCCCATGCCTGAACCGCGGTCTTATACTCCTCGCTCGCCGCACCGAAGCGGTGGCGAAAAAAATCAATGGCGGCGCGATTGCCGACGAAATTGGCGACGCTTTCATTAAAACTGCCCGCGCCTTTGACGTACAACGTGTTGTGAAATAACTCATGGAAGATGAGTTCGATCAATGTTCTCTTGTCGTACTTTAGGAGATGCGCCAGCAGCGGATCGTCGAACCACCCGAGCGTGCTGAAGGCCGCGCTCGGCCGTATACTGGTGTCATAGCCGCGCTCTTCGAGCGACTGGGCGGCCGCGTTGGCGTCCTCATGGGTAAAGAATCCTTTATAGGGAACCGAGCCGACGAAGAGAAACCACCAGGAATACGGCTTGAGCTCGGTCCGCGGCGCTGCCAGTAAAATGTACGAAAGGACCGGCCGATCCACGTAGGAATAACTGGCGTAGCTGCCGCCGACGTTCAATTTGAGAACGGTATGCGCATATTCGCGGGCGGCCAAGACGAGCTCGAGCTTTTCCCTGGTTTCGGTCTCCAATCGCGGATTCTGTAGATAGGCGGCGATTGGCTCGCGGCGCCACAGGATTTTTCCCTCCTCGTAGGCCGCGCGCATCACGTACAGCGGCGAGCAGCTGGAAATCATCACCAGGAGAACTCCGAGCACCGCGATCAGCCGTGATACTTTAGCACAAGATCTAACCAGCGGCGCGGCCCTCGCGTTCCTTCGACTGTGCTCAGGACGTGCCCTTCGACTGTGCTCAGGACGTGCTTGGCGCGATAATGAGGCTGATTCGAACAAACGCGATCTCGCCCAAAGCCGCAAGAGACGCCAGGCAGATACTGCCCATCGATCAGAGTTAGTCATGAATATGGGGCACGTGCTCGCGTGTGGCAAGCGTCAACTGTTCCCGCTCGTATTGCAGCTGGTAGAGACGGTGATAGAGGCCGCGCTTTTCCATCAATTCCGCGTGGGAGCCCATCTCGCGCACCTCCCCGTGATGCAGCACAATGATGCGATCGGCGTTACGGATCGTGGAGAGCCGATGAGCGATGACCAGGCAGGTTCGACGGCGCATCACCCGCTCCAGCGCGTCCTGCACGAGCGACTCGGTTTCTGTATCGATGCTCGAGGTCGCTTCATCCAGCACCAGGATCTCCGGTTCGAACACCAGCACACGGGCCAGGGCCAGCAACTGGCGCTGCCCGCCGGAGAAATTGCTGCCACGCTCGCGCACGTCGGCGCCAAATCCCGCCGGCAGCCGATGAATTATTTTGTCCGCATTGGCCGATCGCGCGGCCTGCTCGATCCGTTCCATCGGAATAGAATGATCCCCGAGAGCCAGGTTGGCGCGCACGTCTCCCGAGAACAAGAACACATCTTGCAAGACCACGCCGATGTGCCGCCGCAAAGCTTGCAGGTCCCAGTCCCGAACATCGACACCGCTCACTTTGATTGAGCCTTTGTGGACATCGTAGAAACGATTGAGGAGTTTGATCGTGGTCGTCTTTCCGGAGCCGGTCGGTCCCACCATCGCGACTCTCTCTCCGGGATGGATGCGAAACGATACACCCTTGAGCACCGGGTCATCCGTCTTGTAGCGAAACCATACGTTGTCGAACACCACTTCGCCGCGGAACGGCCTGGGAATCACCGCCTGCTTGGGGCTCTGGATCGCTATCGGCGTGTCGAGGAGTTGAAAAATCCTTTCCGCCGACGACATGGCAGACTGCATCACGGCATATTTTTGGCTGAAGTCGCGGAGCGGAACGAAAAACCGATGGATGTACTCCTTGAACGCGACCAACGTTCCAATGCCGATCATCCCGTGCAACACCTCGCCGCCGCCGTACCAGAGAAGTAAGGCGACGCTGACCGAGCCCGCCGCCTCGACCATGGAGTAGAGCGCCCCTTCGTAAAGATTCGATAAATGATAGGCGTCGCGGTGAGCCGCGTTCAGCGCCTCAAACTCGCGATAGCTTTTCTCCTCACGGGCAAAGAGCTGGATCACCGCCATGCCGGAAATGGCTTCGCCCAAGTAAGCGTTGATTCGAGCGATCCGTTCGCGTATCTGCCGGTAGGTTTGCCGCGCTTTGACGCGAAAGTAATTGATCGCCAACGCCATCAGCGGGATCAGGGCCAGTGAGACCAGCGCCAGGTGGACGTCGATGTAAAGCATGATGACGACGATCCAGGCGACCATGACAAAATCCGAGATCAGCGTCATCACGCCGGAAGAGAACATTTCCTGCAGCACGTCCACATCGGTGGTCATGCGGGTCACCAACCTGCCCACGGGATTGCGATCGAAGTAGCTCATGGGGAGCTTCTGGACGTGCGAAAAAATCGCCACGCGCAGATCGGCGAGACAGCTTTGGGCGACGGCCATCGTGAGATAGTAATGAAAAAACAAGGTGACGACTTCCCCCGCGAGGGCGCCGAAAAAAAGCAGTCCCATGCCCTGCAGGCCCCACAGATCGCGGCCCCCGATGTACTGATCGATGACGATTTTCATGATATAGGGCTGGGCCAGGCCGAACGCTTGCTGGAGAGGCAGCAACAGCATGGCGAGCCAAAACAAACGCTTGTAGGGAAGGATGAACTTCCACAAACGTTGGACGAGGCGCAGATCGTAAGCTTGGCCGAGGCTCTCTTCCTGCTGGGAGGGTTCCGTCATCTAGACCTGTTCCATCTCCTCCGTTAGTTGTTGCTGCTGGTAGAGTTCGGCGTAGACGCCGCCGCGGTCGACTAGTTCCTGGTGACTGCCGCGTTCCACGATCGTGCCCTCGTCGAACACCAGGATTTCGTCCGCTTCTTTAACGGCCGAGATTCGGTGTGAAATGATCAGGCAGGTTTTGTCCTTGAGGATCGATTTGAGGCCCTGGAGGATCTCCGCTTCGGTCTGCGCGTCGACGCTGGACAGGCAATCATCGAGTATCAGCACGGGCGGATCCATCACCAGCGCGCGCGCCAAAGTCGCTCTCTGTTTCTGTCCGCCCGACAGAGTGACGCCGCGCTCGCCGACGATCGTGTTCACGCCGTCGGGAAACATGGCCAGATCACGATCGAGCCTGGCGACCCGGATGGCGCGGTCCAATTCTTCATCCGAGACTTCGCCCCGGCCGAACGCGAGGTTGCGCCTAAGCGAGGTCGAAAAAAGAAATGGCTCTTGAGGCACGTGCCCCAACAGCCTGCGCAGCTCGCCCAACGGCAGCGCGCGGATATCGCGCCCATCGATGCGGATCTCGCCGGAAGAAACATCGAATAGCCGGGGAATCAGTTGCGCCAGGGTCGTCTTCCCGGACCCGATGCGGCCCACCAATCCAACCGTACGGCCGACAGGCAAGGCAAAGCTAACATCGTGAACTGCCGGATGACCGTTTTTCAATTGGTCGTAGACGAAAGAGACATTGCGAAATTCAATTCCCCGCTTGAGCCCGTGGATCGGCGCCGGGTTGGCGGGATTGGCGATGGCCGGTTCGATCTTGAGGATCTCTTCCAAGCGCTTCATGGCGGCGCGGCCGCGCTCGACCAGGGAAAGCATCCAGCCAAAGGCGGCGGTGGGCCATGCCAGCACGTTGAGATAGGCGATAAAGGCGACGATATCGGCGACCAGCAAATCCCCGCGAACCACACGAATACCGCCATACCAGAGGACGATGAGAACCGTGAGACCGCTGATTCCTTGCATCACGGGAGTGACCACTCCACGAATCTGTGCCATTTCCAGACTCTTGGCCCGAAAGACCTCGTTCAGCTCCACGAATTTCTGCGTTTGATAATGTTCTTGCGTGTAGGCTTTGACCACGTGCATGCCGCTGAGATTCTCCTGAACGTGGCTGCTGAGGGCCGACATCTGCTGCTGCACCTCTAAAGAGCACTTGAGGATTCTGCCGCGAAATTGGCGTACGGCAAAAATCAACAACGGAAAGGGCAGCAGCGCGGCAAGCGTCATGCGCACGTCCATCGAGAGCATGAGAGCGAGCGCGTAGACATAGTAAAGCGGAGCGTTGACGAAGTTCAGCACGCCGGGACCTAACATCACGCGCACCGCCGAGATATCGTTGATCACCCGCGACATCAGGTCACCGGTTCGCTGCGAGTGGTAAAAAGAGAGGGGCAGCTGCTCCAGGTGGGCGAAGAGATCGTTTCGCAGATCGTACTCCACATCGCGGCCGGCGTTAAAGATGAGCGTGCGGGAAAGCGTGCGCGCCACGCCTTGCAGTAGTGCCGCCCCGGCAATGACCGCCGCGTAAAAGGTCACGTCTTCAAGCGATCCGCCGCTCTCGATGATCCGCACGGCCTCGCGGATCCACCAGGGAATCCACATCACCAGCGTCGCGGTCGCCAACAGACAGATGGCTCCCAACCAATAGCGGCGCCGATAGCGCCATACGTACTGCTTCAGTCGCCCCATGCAACCATCCAAAATACTCTAGGGAGTGCGAGTTCGCAAGGAAATGCTCTGAACGGCCGTTGTACTGCCGGCCGAAAAACAGTCGCGATAACTGGGAACCCACACTTTTCGCACTAGCAGGCTGCTGAAAAACTCTCTCGGAGTCCTTCGATCCTTCGACTGTCGCTCAGGACAGGCTAAGCTCAGAGCCAGCCCTGAGTTTATCGAAGGGACGAACGAAGAGAGGTTGAAATGACTGAGAAATTCCGTTCATGCTGAGGTCCTCGAAGCATTCCTATCTTTTTTCAGCAATCCACTAGGGCCGAACTCACTTGACAATCCGCCGGCGCTCCCTAATAAAAGACGCATGGCTTCAGGTTCGACGATTCGCCGCGACGACATTCGCAACGTTGCGATCATCGCCCATGTGGACCACGGCAAGACGACCTTAGTGGACGCCTTGTTGCATCAGAGCGGAATTTTTCGCGCCCACGAACACGTCGCGGAGCGCGTGATGGATTCATTGGATCTGGAACGGGAGCGGGGCATCACGATTCTGGCGAAGAATACGACCATCCATTACGGCAAGATCAAGATCAATATCGTCGACACGCCGGGCCACGCCGATTTTGGCGGAGAGGTGGAGCGGACGCTCGCCATGGTGGACGGGGTCATGCTG
>DASTOD010000071.1:0-2442 GCA_035762645.1 Binatia bacterium
CGCGGTGAAATCATTGGTGCCGTCATTGTTGGCCAGCTCCTGCCAGGCATGATTGATCCCGGCATCGGCAATGTGGAATACCGAGTTTCGCTGCTTGAAATTGGCCGTGGTCCTTAGATTCATACCGCTAAACAGGAGAGCGGCTCCGCTAATCGATAAAAGCAGCATCGTGATCATCAAGACCATCACTAACGCCGTGCCTTTAGCGTCCCTTAGTGTTTTCATATTCACCCCACCTCTAGCTGTTCGCTTATGGAAGCCCGCGATTGCGCAAATCGACATTGGACGTCATGGTCGCATTAAGCGTGCCCCCGCCCATATTGTTCCCCGTGTTCACGGACTGAACCGTCAAAGAAACGGAAATTCTCTGGATCGCGGTCAGGGTTCCCGCGTTGCCGCCCGGTGAACCCGGGCATGCAGTTGCCCCACCGCCGACCGGAGTCGAAAAATTGTTGGTGCAGTTCTGCGGATAGTAGGTGAATTGCAGATTTGTCGCGTTGCCATCGGTCAGGTTTTCCGTCGTACCCCCAGCCGTCCTGGTAATATTCTGGGTGCCGGCGTCGTAGGCATAGGTGATGTCCTCGTTGGCATCGCCGCAATCGCCGTCGGCATTGGAGTCTGTGCGAAGTTGGACCGTCTGGCTGTTGGCGACCACAATCCCGGCGCATGTACCTGCTCCCGTCGAATAACCGGCATTTCGCAGTTCCCGCACCATGATGTCGAGAACCGAGCGGGCATAGTCCTGTGCTTCCATGCGCTGCTCTTGAGCCTTTATAGAGAGCGTTTGCATCCGAAAGACGCCATAAACCGCTCCCATGATCGTGGAGGTAAGCACGAGCGAAACTAAAAGCTCTATGAAGCTATACCCGCGCTCTTTACACGCAGCAGCGCCCATCGCTCATTCCTTCACCGCCGAAGAGATAGTCAAAGTGCGGTTTTGGTAGTCTGTCCATGAAACGGTGACAACGATCCGCTTCATGCCAGAGATCGGAGACCCCGAAGTCACCGTCCAGCTAGTGGAAAAGCTCAAGCCGTTGACCGTCTGAACGGTGGGCCCTCCCGAGATTATGTTTGCCGAGGTCTTGGATTTCAGCTCTTCCAATTTATCCTGCGCTATATTGGCAGCAGTCGTCTCCACGAGACTCGTCTGGTTCGCCCGGATCACTGACGTTGCCCCCATCGTCAAGCCAAGAACCGCGATCGCGAAAATGCCGACCGCTATCAACGCTTCAATAAGCGAGAACCCGGCTTGCTGCTGGTTTCGAGCTGGCAACCCGCTTTTCTTCATGTGCAGCTCGAGTCCTGAATGTTCACGCGCCCCATGACCTTCACACAGACAAATTTCTGCCCAGCGCCATTGCTGAGCTCTATCGCGACCGCGCTTGCAGTCCCCCTGGAGGTAAAGGTCGCATCGGACGCCGCGGTAATGGTGATTCCCGGAAACAAATCGGGCAAATTGCGTGAGTCGCTGCCGAAGGTATAGCTCTCGGTCGACACATCAAAGGTTACCGTGTAAGAGACGTTTTGCGCTATTGCCCGCATGCGCGCTAATTGGAGATCCGCCGCCACTTGCCGGGCCGCCGATGACAACCGAAACGACGGCAGGTAAGAAAGAAAAGCCGGGACCCCGGTCCCCAAAAGAGCTGCAATCACGCCCATCAGCACGAGCAGCTCTGCTAGCGTGTAGCCGCCGCTGTTTCGGCTATTGGTCTCGAAGTTGATAAACGCCTCCGTAAACGCTTCTACGCGTTCCGACAATGCAGCCAAAAACATGCCAAGGGAGGCGCACTGTAACCGATTGAAATCGCGGGGGATGGCGTTGAGTCCCGATTGGGAAACGGTCGCTTTTTGATCGCCGGGTTGACAAAAAACCGCAGATTAACAAACTCCGGCAGTAAAAGGGACGTTAAGACTTAGCCGCCGGGGAGATACCACTCGAGCACGGCGTCGCCGAAAAAAAGGTGTAGCAGCGCGCCGATGCAGAGAAAGGGCGCGAACGGAAGCGCATGCTTACCACCCACCCCCTGGCTTAACATCAACGTGAGCCCGACGACGGACCCGCCGAGGGAAGCAAAAAAGATCGTCACGGGAATGGACGGCCAACCCAAAAAGGCGCCGATCATGGCGAGAAGTTTTACGTCCCCTCCACCCATTCCTTCAACGCCGGTGAAAAAATGGTAGGCCCAAGCCATCAACAGGAAAGAACCGCCGCCGATCAAAATCCCCAGCAACGAGCTTACGGGAGAAGGAATGACAAACAGGGAGTCCCTGAGCCAATAGTGCGCAACAACGGAAATAAGAAAGCCCAAGAGGATCCCTGGGAGACTAATCACATCCGGCACAATTCGCACGTCTAGGTCGACAAACGATATGACGATCAGAGCGGCGACAAAGATAAACCCGCCCACAAAAGCCAGGCTGAGGCCAAACCGATGAAGTAAA
>DASTOD010000072.1:0-6553 GCA_035762645.1 Binatia bacterium
CCCAGCCGGCGGGGCAACAATCACCCGAGCCCTAGAGTAGGGTAAACAGTTAGGCGTCGCATGGACCAGCAACGCCGACGGGAGCCTTTTGCATGTCTCGATCAGAACGTTATTCGCATCAAAGGGCTTGGTAGCCGCGCCGATCCGCGCGCCCTCACGAGACGCATTTAGAGCAAGCTGGCCGGTAAAGAATGCAATTCCAAAATCGGCGGGGATAAAGGCAACGGCCACAAGCAGCATAAATACGAGCGCAAATTCGACGAGGTTTTGGCCGTTGGAATTCAGAAGTATTCGTTTCAGCACCCCCGATGGCTTTCCGGGGACCAATCTCCCCAACTTCCCACGAGCAGGCACGCGCATTCCGGAAGGAAACATGTCGCTAACTCGAAACATTTTTCTCGAAACGGATAAAAACTGTTACATGTTTTGTCGTTGCAAAAAACCGTTTCAATCAATTACTTACGGTAGACTCGATTTACAGTAACGGCCTATCAATCTAAACCGCCTTGAGCAATAGAACAGTGGATATATTTTCTTACACCGAAAGATATATACCTATCAGCCAGCAGCCGATCCAAAGAGGCACCGGTTCGGCGAAAAAATGTCTAGACTGCGAAGGTCTCGAAGGTCACGGAAGGTTTCTACAGGCTGATCCCGATGATTACACCTGCGACTTTATGTTCTAACTAAAGTTGGAACATAACAGCCGGTATCTCTGTGGTGTGAGGGTTCTGCTCGCACTGAATGGTTCCGGATAGCTATTTCGAATTACCCTGTTTCTGGGCTGGATGTCGTATCTAACAGAACCTGGCGAAGTCGAGAATATCAGAGATTAGATGCCAAAACGATGCAGGAGGATGAATCGAAAACTGGAAGGGCAAAAGAAAGAAACTGCCTCAGCGGGCGTTCAATCACCTCTATCACTAATTGTATTCATTGCGGCTCGAGCACAACTGTGTAACTTTCCCGGGGTCTGTCTATCCGCAACCAAGCCCCGGGGTGAGCCTCGCGATAAGTCGAAGCAGCCCCGGCGTACGCCAACGGCAGTTTCGAGTTTTAGAATTCCGTATTGGTGTTCAACCCGAGACCCGGAACGCGAGACCCGAGACAGCGTGGAGTACCGCTAGTCAGCCCGTGAGGGTTTTTAGGTCTTTGAAATTCTCAATCACACGAAAGTCTTGCTGAAACCGCTCCACTTTCTCGCCGATTTGCTCGATCTTGCCGTAATCGATATTGCCCAGAAATTCACCCGCCATTTCCAGGTACTTGATCTTCCGTGGTTCGATTGTCATCAGCCTCGCCGCCGTGGCATCAACGGCAACCAAGTCGTCACCGAAGACTAAAACACCGCTCTTCTTCGCCTGACCCTGAAGCGGGCCATTGCCTTCCATCCCGACGATTCCATCCACGATCGCGAACTGGGGCAGCGGAAGTGAGCTGTTGATGTCGACTATGCTGCCGTGGATTCCGGCCCAATGAAGCGCGTTCTTCGGCCAGCCGTACACGGCTCCCGGCACCACCCCGAACATATTTTTGAGCGAAAGCGTCACGCCCGCCCAATGGTGCGTCTTCAGTTTTGGCATCGATACCAGCAGGTCGGCGTTGAACAGCGTTTCGGGCAGGTACAATTGGTCGAGGGTCGTAAACCGGCTTCGCAGTTTGGTCGGTCGTACATCGTCGGTATTAAGATCGACATAGCGAACGCGATATTCCTTGACAACGTCATAGAGTCCGGAAGCGCTCAACAAGTACTCATTGTCCCGCCGGTGACCCGGGCCCTCGGCAACGATGACTTCTTTCGACCCCAGGCGTTTAAACGCTTCGATCGCTGCCGCAACGAGCCTGGGGTGAGTGTTGATGACGCCGTGAGGATCAAACTCGACCAGATTGGGCTTGAGCACAATCGTCTTGCCTTTCAAATCCAGTGTAAATAATTTGATCCCTCGCAAAATCGTATCACTCAGCGACTTGTCGTAGCTTCCGGTTCCGAAAATAGCCACTCGCGAAATTTGCGGCTTCCGATAGGCGCTCCCCTCCCACCGCGGCAGCTGCTCGCACCCGCTGGTTAGCGGATACAACGCTGCGGCGGTGGTGGAAATCTTTATGAATTCTCTTCTAGTGAGCATTGGAGTCTAGATCTTGAAAAATTTTACGCCATCGCCCAGCGCCAGTAAAGAAAGCGCAACACTCTTGGTTTCACCCAAGAATTGCGTTCGGCGGAAGCTTTGCTCGAGATAGTTTTTCCACTCGCTGGTGTCTTCACCGTAAAGAGATAAGCAGATGATCGACCAGCTCAGTGCCAGTCCAGAATTGACATCCTTCAGCATCGCTTTTAGCGCCTGTAGGCTTTGGCGATTCGCCTCTTTTTCAGGGTGATCCTGAAGCGCGATCAAAGCCAGTGCCGTGATATCGGGGTAAGGCCATAGATCTTCGCCAAGAGCGGCGCTGTTGCCGTAGTTCCAACCCCCGCCTTGGCACATGCGATCGTAAATCATCAGCTCGCCCTGTTTGATTCGCTCGTCGATACTCACCCCGGCTAACCTTGACTTGAGTGCTTTTAGGGCAATCACGTAGTAGCTCGTCGGCTCGACCCAGCTAAAATTTCCCGCCAACCAGGGCCAACCGACGAGGTCTATGTTTAAATGAAGCTCGGCTCTTTTTTTGAATGAAAGAGCAAACAGGAATTTGGCCAGTAAACTCGGCCGATTCCCCTCCTGCCGTAACACCCACTTGGCAGCTTTAACAGCTCGGATTTGATTTTCCTGCGAGATACCCAAGGCCAGCATCGCCATAGCGGTGCTCCACGAAGGCAGTTTAGAACCGTCACTCAAAGGCCAACTTCCATCGGTAGCTTGGCGCTGCGCCAACCACGTCACGCCACGGCGGTAGTGCTCCGCTTTCGAGTCCGGATTCAGCGCCGCCAATGCCATGACGGCCAGGGAAGTAACCTCCGTATTGCTAGCTTTTCCTCGCGAGGAACCCCACCCCCCATCGGGATTCTGATTATTCAATAAGAGAGTGGTCAATTCCTGGATCATTTCCACGGTCGTCTAATCATTAAGAAAGCCTGCGGATCCCCGGCATCTGTTCATCCCGCAAACTCCGATCTTTTCGCATCGCGGGCGAGGTTACGGCATAATGGTGATTACTGAGTCACTTATTTTGCCTGTGCCAGCTCTTCGTCAATGATGGTGGTGAAGGCTTCGATCGGCTGAGCTCCGGAAACTTCTCGGCCGTTGATAAAAAAAGTCGGCGTCCCGGTAATCCCGAGTTTTGCACCTTGCATCAAGTTGTTCTGCACGAGCTCTTTATATTTGCCGGCGTTCAAACAACGTTCAAACAAGCCAAGGTCCAATCCCACTTCTTTGGCATAGGTCTTCAGATCGGCAGCAGCCAAATGGGGAGCGCTCGCATATAGTTTATCGTGATAATCCCAAAATTTTTGCTGCTCTTGCGCGCAGCGTGCAGCTTCGGCCGCGGGACGGGCCTGGGGATGGATGCTATCCAACGGCAGATCCTTATGAACAACTCGGATTTTACCATTGTAGCGCGACAAAAGCTCGGCAAATATCGGCTGACCTTGTTTGCAGAACGGGCATTGAAAATCTTCGAACTTGACTATTGTAACCGGCGCCGTCTCCGGACCTTTAAACGGGTCGCCTTTGATGGAGAGATCGGCGCGGTAAATCGGCGGCGGCTTCAAATAGGTTATAATGTTGGCATTCGCTCTTAGAGACTTAAAGTACAGCGATTTTTGCGCCTCGATTTTTTGGTTCCTAAGATACTCGCGGATGTTGTCTCGGACTTTTTCCACTCCCACGGAAAATCGGTTCTTGTTAGCTCTATAAAAGGCTTCGATTTCGTCGTCCGCGACAGCGAGCACTTTCGAATGAACCTGCTGATCCAAAAGCGTGGCGACCGACATATTATGCTTTTGAGCTTCGCGGGTAAGGAGCAAGGCGCCGATATATTCATCGAGCTTTTGCTTTTCGAGTAGGTAGAGACGCTCTCTCTCCTTGAAAAGATCTCTGCCTGAGGCTTTTTCAAGGTCCGAGATAAGAATAGCCTGGCCGTCCACCTCGGCGATCTTACGGTTCTCAGCTTTTTGGCAGGCAGGTAGCGATAACGCGGCAACGAGCAGCGAAACTGACGCAAGTTTCATCATTTCAACAGCCCTCTATCCTGAGCCCGCCGTTCATCCTTCGACGAAGCTCACGACGAATGGCCGAGTCGACCGGAGCGAAATTCACTTATATCAGATTTGTTTCCTAATACCCAAGACAAAAGCCAGGTCGATGATTACATTCCCGACTTTTTGTCTCTGACCAAAGTCGGCACGTAACAGTTGCTATCCGTGGTATTGTAGGGGTTCTGCCCGCATGTGATCGTCCCGAGCAAGTATTTCGGATTACCTTGTTTTTGGACCGGATTTGTCGGATCCGGGCAGAATTTGGCAAAGTCGAGGATATCAGAGCACTGATTCCATTTGGCGCTATTCGCCACCACAGGAATCATATAACACTTACCGGGGTTCTTCGTGAATAGACCCTCGAAATCGTCGTATACACTGGCGATTTGCCCGTTATTCAGCTCCGTGCAGAATCCAATTCCGACGGGAGGTATTCCGTTGCAATTTAGAGGATTATTGATCAAACCCTTTATTTCGGTCGCGCTCGCGTTGTGTATGTAGTAGGTCGTATACCCTGAGTTATCCTTGTTCGCATCGGATTGAAGAAGCTTCTGAGGGTTGGGCGCCGTGCACCGGGCCTGCTCAATGGCTAGGGGAAGATCAGGCGACCCTCGGATCACCGCAACAGCGCTCACGCTTATGTCAGCAGTTGTTTTGGCGGTTTGCCCGAATAAGTTCAAGAGGGGCGTTAAGAACAGAGGAGACTTCATGGGCGCCCCTACAGTACCGCCGTAGGGGTTGTTATTCTCTAACGCGACGCGGACTCCGTTCGCATTATTAATGGTGACTCCTGCTGTCGTAATCGCGCCCGTGGAATCGTTATACTGAACAAGCGTCACATTACTGGGACCGATCAAGTTGTTCGGACTATCGAGGTAATTGTTTTTGGTGGCACCGTTAAACGCCGCGGCCTGGTTCTGGACGGTCGCCAGGTCGCCTGTGGGAAGGGCCGCAGCCGCAGCAAGCGCCGCCGCGTCTACCGCCGGCTGCCCTTGCGCCCTGATGTAGGCAAGATGTCCGGTGTCCAGTCCCATGCCCACCATGATCAAAAGCAAGACGATTGCTAACGTCACAAATACAATCACAGAGCCTCGCTCATTTTTCGCAGATTCCATCCAAGCCTCCCCATTTAACTCGTGAATGGACCGAAGGTAGCGACCGTAGTGCACGCTGTCGTATTCGAATACGCCTGGTAATTGTAACGCATCAGCGTCTGGCGGGTTATCGGAACCGTGTCCGGCGCCGACAATCCAAAAAATCTCATCAATTGATATAGAAAGAAATTGTAAGTCCCGGTGGCCGATACCTCCACGAAAGCCATGCAATTTACACCATCGTAAAACTTCACGGTGACGCTTCGGTTGCTGAAGTAGCTACTGTTGCTCGGCATCCGGCTCAAGACCGCGTTCTTCACCGTCGTCGCTTCGGAATCGCCAAAGGGGGTTCCCAAGCCACTGCCGATCCGGGCTCCTTCCCGTACCGCGTTCTGAGTGAGATTTGCCATGTAGAACGCTATGCCGAAGTCGACGGGGATATAAAGCGCGATAAGCAAAAGCGGGGTCATCAATGAGATCTCCACGATGCTTTGGCCTCTTTCGTGTTCTCGGCTTGCTCTGTTTTCGCTTCGTTCGTTTACCGGCATTGTCCGTTACGTTTCCACGATGGATTAAGGCACGCAACCTTGCTGATGTTCCCATCGCATGCTGGTCGACCTCACGATATTTACCGCGCTTGGTACGGTGTGGCCCAACCAACCTAGCAGCCTATAGAAAAAGTAATTATAGTTTCCCGATACGCTGACCGTGACCATGCGGTTGCAGTTCGTGCCGCTAGCAGGATCCAACGTCAACGTCACCGTTGCGCCCGGAAGAAGCGCGCTCGATATTCTTTCGGCCGTTTCTTGAAGAACGTCTCCAGCGGCCGTGCACGGCATCGTGCAGCTCGTCGTTCCGCTGGTGAGCGTACGGTCCGCCGCCGCGATTCTCGCCCCTTCACGAGACGCGTTCTGCGCCAGTTGGCCGGTATAGAAGGCCAGGCCGAAATCGGCTGGGATCCAGGCGATGATTAACAGTAGGATGAAAACCAGAGTAAACTCGACCACCGACTGGCCCCGGGAATTCAACGATAGACGTATTCGTTGGAGCCCGCTCCAGCGCTTTCTAGCAGCAGCTAATTTTACCCCCAAGTTGAAGAACATAGCAGCAGCCACCGGCACGGATGCTTAATTACTCTGTTTTTACCTAAACATAAGGACTCGGCGACGGGCAATAAACTTTCGATATATTCTTATATAACGTTAGATATAACTATGCATCATATATATATAAATATATGTATCCTAAGGTCTATGCCTCAACGGAGAGC
>DASTOD010000073.1:0-2634 GCA_035762645.1 Binatia bacterium
AAGGGATGCGGAGCGCCGGGCGTGAAATCAACGCCGGGACGATGAGACCATTCTCACGTGGAGGTAATAACAATAATGACCGATGAGACATTCAAAGGATTGCGCTGTCGGGCGCGCATAGAAATCCGCACACATGTGGGGAGAGTCGCGGCGTTCACTGAAGGAATGATCGTCTCCGAGACCGACAATCTGGGCAGGCGCCTCTTGATGGTCGAGTGGGATAATGGAGTATGCGCCTACGCCTTTCCCAACGACATTGAAATCATCCGCGAAAAATCGTCGATGAACGGACAGTGATCCCGCCGTGCCTCGGGCTGACCTAAATTATTGCCCAACCTCGCGCGCGAGTATTGCTGTCACAGCGATCCTTCGTTACACTCTGCCTATTATCCAAACAAATTCACCATCTTTCTGGGAAGGATCTCTCGCGCGGCGGATCCCCTCTCGGCATCATTGATCTCGAAACCTCTTACTCGATGGTTCTAAAGCGAAGACAACTGAAGCCGCCGCGGGTGACTACCGGCAAGGAGCGTCGCTGGCTCGACCCCAGCAAAGGTCTGTTCAAAAGGATAGAACGGCGGCTCGATGTGCTGGTGTCGCGCTACGTCTATCCTCACATGCTGGGAGTTTGGAACCCCTACAGCAGGCTTCTTCATAATCGTTTTTCTCTGGCGGAAATCTCGATCTCGCCGCCACGATGGCCCGCCAATCTTCCTCAGTTGAAAGTTCTTTTGATCTCAGACATTCATACCGGCATTTTTCTCAAGCCGGAGATCTTATCAGAGATCGTTATGGCTCTGATGGATGATGTGAAACCTGACTTGGTTGCGATTGCGGGAGACATTGTGACCGGGGAAACCACCGAGCTCGATGAGTTTGTTCCCGCATTGAAACCGTTGTCCCGCGCGCCTTTGGGCGCCTGGTTCTGCTACGGCAACCACGACTATTTTGGCGGCGATCCGGCCGGCATCCGGGAACGGCTGAGTTCCATAAGCATCACCACGCTCAAGAACGAATCGGCGATAGTGAATCACGGAACGGGCCGGTTCGTCCTCGGAGGAATCGATGAGCCCATTTTCGGGTGTCCCGATTGGGATCAGTTGCTCTCGAGCCACGGTCCGCCGCACCTGTTGATGGCGCACCATCCCGACCTATTCTATCAAGCGGAGGCTCGAAAGGTCGCCCTCACGCTTTCCGGCCACACTCACGGCGGGCAAATTCGACCGCCGTGGACGCCTCCCCTTGTGCGCCAGAGCCAGTATTGTCTGGACGAAGGAGCCTACGCACACAACGGAGCTGTTCTCGTGGTTTCGCGTGGATTGGGGAGTGTGGGTCTACCGCTGCGCTACGGGGCTGATCCCGAAGCCGTACTGATCCGGGTCAATTCACCCTCACTGGCCCTGGCCGAAGATAACGCTTAGGTCGATGGCGGAAAAAATTTCCTTCCGAAAAATCTCTCAAACATGTTATTCTCGCGCCATGCAGATCAAAATTATGGTGTTGCTAGCGGCATTTGTGGGGTTCGCGGGCTGCGCGCCTCGGACGGCAAGTCCCGGCGCAACACTGTGGGCCGGTCTCTACAGCTACCACCAGGAAATGAAAACTCTCGAGGCCAGGCCGGAGCGTTGGCCGGACCGGCAAAGACTCGCCGAATCGGTCAAAACGACTTACCTGGCGACTTTTGGTGGATCCGAAGAGTTTAATCGTCTGGTAAACCTCGACCTCAGGCGGCGGGAGTTTCTTATTACGCTGCGCGCGGGGGGACTGAAAACCGATCGCGAAAGGGAGATGCAGCAAGAGCTGATCACGATGAGCCAGGAGATTGAGACGCTCGGCGCGACCATTAAGCGACAGTTTACAAGTAGTCACCTAACCGCGCAGGACCGTTCCTCGGCGATTGAGAGCGTGGCGACCGTCGGCCTGATGAATCTGGCGATTGACGCATTTTCGCCGCCGGCAGCGAAAAGCGACACGGCTGCTGCCGTCACTAAAGTCGGTCCCTATGTGGTAATGGGTCAAGGTTTAGCGTCCGAGGTGAAGACGCCGGAGGGGCGAATGTTTCGCTGCGCGACGACTCTGGTGCCGGAAGCGGGCGCTTCCATCAAGTGCGAGCCGGCTTTTTGAACCTTCTCCATCGACCGCTCCAGTCGCAACCGCACTCCTTACAATGCCACTCCGGCATGCCCTCCCATTCCTCGCGATCGGCGCGAACGGCCTCGCCCCGTTCGATGGCTTTCGCCGCTGCCGGAGACGGAAGGCCGTGAATGATCGGAACTATACTCGAGGAAGCGCACTGCGGGCATGGTGGCGGGTGTCTGCCCGGCCTGGATTTGGCAACCTTTCGAGTCATGCTCGCGTCCGGGTTTTCGCAGTCCGTGCCGCCGAAACTCACTTCAAAAATCCGCGGTCACGGTAGAAGCGCTCGGCTCCAGGATGGAGCGGTATATCAAACGGCGCCTCCTCGTCGTTGGCGCAGAGTTGGGCGATGTCGAGAGGTTTGAAATTGTCAGTGGGGATCGAATCTTTGCGTTTCTCGATCGCTTCACAAACCGCGTGAGCGACGTCATCGGGCATGTCGGCTCGGACCACCATCGGCCAGCCGCTGAAATCCACGGTCGGTACATCGTTCGGCAT
>DASTOD010000074.1:0-3375 GCA_035762645.1 Binatia bacterium
GTATAGGCGCATGCATACACTCGCCGGCGCTTCATCCCCACGCGCTGGCATATGCCTTGCGTTGAAGATGGCCAGGAACGGCCTGAGGAGAAAACATCTTAACCACCAGCAGAAAGGAGTCTTTAAATATGAATGGAAAAAAATCGCTTCTCATGGCGATAATTCTGTGCGGTACCATCGGCCTCGTGACACAATTGGTATCCGCGCAGCAATCCGGAACCGCGCCGCAGTCCGGGTCAGCACAGCCGGGATTATCGCAGCAGCCCGGATCAGCACAACAGCCGGGATCGGCACAAGAACGGGGTCTGACGCAGCAACCAGGAGCACCGGAGAAAGTTCCGGGACGGCAGCTACCGGAGCAAAAAATCCCGGAGAGAGTGGAACCACCGGCGGCAGGGGCTCAACAGCCAGGGCAATCCGGCATGTCTGCAGACGAGATCAATAAAGTCAAGGAAGCCCTCAAGGCGCAAGGACACAATCCGGGGCCGATGAACGGGAAATTGGATGCTGAGACCCGACAGGCTATTAGTCAGTTTCAACAGGCCAATAATCTTCCCGTGACCGGAAATATCGATGCAGCAACCGCCGCAAAACTGGGGGTTAGCGGAAAAAGTCAACCCCGATCCACCCCGGGGGCCTCGCCGGACAGCACGTTAAAGGGAGGCGGCGAACTCAGTCCCACACCCAAGCCCGGACCTGGCAGCTCTCTGCCAGATAGCAAGAGCCCGACCAAGTAGGGGAGAAAACCAGAACACCGCCTCGGGTCGTTGCGGTTAGTCCTGGGTATCTTACGGGGAGGTAAACGGTTGAGGTTCGTCTCCGTTTACCTCCTAACCCGCAAATTTTTGTCCGATTATCGGGATTTCTTAAGAAAAAAATTGCATTGTTCGGACATTCGAGTTAAAATTCGTCCCAACAGTGCGATTCATCCCTTGCTTACTCATCCTTTGGCTCGCTTTTCCTGCATCCGCATTTCCTAACTACCTGTCCGGATCTGAAGAGCTTAAGGCCCACGGCGCCGAGTTTTCCTGGCCGGAGGTCAGGTCCAAAAGCTTGAAGATCGTGGTGGACTATCAAGACCACGGCGACCAGTGGAAGCGGGCAAGCTTGGGTTCCGGATTTTTGATCTCCGCCGATGGCCTGTTTGTGAGCGCCTATCACGTGATGAAGTACTGTTTGCAGGGACAAAAAGCTGCAAGCGGCTTTGCCGTGAACCGCGATTGTTCTCCCGCCCACTCTCGAGTCCGCTACACGGCGCAAAACGGCGATCAAGAGTTTGGCGTCGAGATTCTCTCCCACCTAACAGAGAAGGATTCGACCAGCGGCAAAGACTCGCACTCTCCCGATGAAATCATCAAGCACCGAGACTTCGTGATCGGCAAACTTAAAGCCAAACCGGGTATGCGCTTCGCGCACTGGACATTGAGAGATTTCGATCAAGGGCTCATCAATCTGCGCAACCCCCGAGCGGATTTCGAATTGCAGCCGCTGGTGCCGCCTAAAAGGGTCTTTATAGCGGGCTACCCACAGGATCGGGATTTCAAGATCTCCTCTGGTTTTCTGAACCTGACGGACGAGAAGAACCGCGGATACTTTGCCGCCGACTATAAGCTTTACGCCGCAGGCTATTTGGAAAGAATGGGTATATCACCCGAAACCAAGTGGGGAATGCGGGTTGACAACCATATGAGCGGCGGCCCTGTAATCGACGCTTCTGGATATCTGGTCGGCATCGTCGTGAACGGCAACAGCACCACCGCCGGCGTCCTTTCCATCGAAAATGTGCTGGAAACGTTTTTTTCCAGATCGGGCGAATCCGGCACAACCCCTTCGGTTATTCTAGCCCCCAACAAAACACCCCTTTACCTCAAGGGAAGCCCGAACTAGTAAGACCGCTCAAAAGGCCGTCCAACCTGTCGGTGTTTCGGGTCTACAAAACCCTAGCTCGAAGTCGGGTCCATTGAAGCTTCCCTGTATCGAGACCGTGTCGTAGTTTTTTTCTTGGGCACGAATATTCCGGGCTGTCTTTCGTTTGCGCGTCATCCATCGATGGGGCCCGCGAATCTGTTGGCGCGCCTGTGATAATAGCGCTATATTCGGCTTGGCCTTGCCAGGCCCGCAGGGCGGGGCGCCAAGTGTCACCCAGCGGAGCGATCTCGCGCATGAACTCCCGCGTCAAACGGCTGATCCAATTGGCTGAAAGCTTTCGCGCAGCCGAGGCTCACATTGTTGCCCTCTATTTCAAGCGCCGAAGAACAAAGCGGGATCATCTGCCGTGGTTGCGCGCGCAAGCCTTCAAGGAGTATTCCGCCATCAAGCCGATTTTCACCGCTTTGGCAAAGCTTTATCCAGAACTTGACGTTCATATCGATCGCCATGAATTCGAGCATTGGACCGAGAAACTCGCCGATGAAACCAAGCACGCCAGGCTGGTGATGGACCTTTTAGAGGAGTTTCACGGAAAACGGGTCATATTCGCAGATTTGCTTTGGCTGCCGGAAGACCGAAAGTTGGCGCGAATTCGCGCGCGGTACTCGAGAAGCTCTGCGGCGCTGCTGCACGGCAACGGCGCTCTCCGCGCCCAAGAGATCCGCAGAAAGGACGAGGACCTCGAGCGGGCCGCGATCACGCTGACCGAGGGCGGCGGCGGGGCGCTCTACCAAGTTTGCAGCGGGCTCGGGCAACGGGGGGTTAACGGAAAAATTGCCAACGTGTTTCGCGAGATCCATGCAGATGAAATAGCGCACAAAGACGCCGGCGCGCGCGCCCTCGGGAGACTCGTCAAGACGAAAAAAAGTTTCCAGCGCGCCGCCGCAATCATCTGCGACATCTCCAGCCAACGCTTGCGCATGCGCAACGAGCAGTTCGGTTTTCCCCTGAGCGACGACCAACTGCAATCGCTGGACAAACGGGCCAGGCAAGCCGCGAAGATAGAATGATACTCCTCGGCCTTATTCTGCTTGCCAACATCATTTTTTGCTCTTCTGCATGGGCTCTCGATCTCCCCCCTCTTGAGACTGCCGTCAACGACCTGGCTGGAGTTTTTCCGAAAGCGAGTTTTGACGAACTGCAACAGACCCTGATGCGTTTCAAAAAGCAGACCGGCCACACGGTTGTTGTTCTTACGGTAAAAAGCCTTGAGGGCGAGAATATCGAAAGTGTGGGTCGCGAAGCTTTCGACAGCCTACCGCTGGCGGCGAACGATTTATCCAAATCTGTCCTTCTGGTCGTAGCCCGCGCGGAGCGCCAAGTCGCCGTCGAGGTCGGCGACGAGCTACGGCCCCTGTTTCCGGCGCCCAATGCGAGTCAAAAACTTCAAGACCAGGTGGAACTTTACGTAACCGGCTGGAGGCCGGATCTGGGCATTCATGGAGC
>DASTOD010000075.1:0-2449 GCA_035762645.1 Binatia bacterium
ACTTGGAGTATGGGGCGGTTTAAAAGGAGGGAGAAAAATGCCTTTCTATAAAATCGCGGAGATGCAACAGAACCGTAGCACCGCCAACCCAGGGCAGTTCGTGCAGAGCGCCGTCGGCGAATTCATGAAGGCTGGAATCGTCACCAAGCCAGAGGATGAAGGGCCGCCGCTCCACATGCATCCCAATGAAGAACAGTTCACTCTCGTTCTTGAAGGCAAGCTCCACTTCGTCCTGGGGGACGAAGAGCGTATCTGCGAGCCCGGCGACATGATTCATATTCCTCGCTTTACCAATCATCGAAGCCGGGCCATCGGCGGTCCAGCGGTTTTCTTTACAGTGAAAAGTCCCGCCGGAGACGGCGACTTAGACCAGGACTATAATCGCGCCGAAGGCGCCGAAGCGGCGGAGAAGCGCTTCGCGGAAGCTAAGAAAAAAAACTAACGCACATCGGCATATGGCTTAGCTTATGGCTTATGGCCGGAACCATACGCGATGGGCCCAAATGTGACGATGCGCGACGCTAAACATTCACAACACCATCGGAGAGACAATCATGGTTAGTCGCTTGTTCAAACCCGTTCGCGTGATAGCTTTGTCAGCCTGCTCGGCACTGAGCAGCGCAGACGAGGTTCAGGCTGCAGACCGGCTCATCGGCCTTCACTCGGCGCAGGTCATGTCGCAGTCGATGCCTTGGATCGCTCAGGAGGCCGTCTCTTTAAAAAATATGAACTGGATTTCCGGCTGGTTTTTATTCCTTCGTCGCCGGTTGCCACCACGGCCACGTCGGCAGGCGTAAGGCAAGGCAACACGCAACAGTGCCCGGAGAAAGACAAATGAGTCGAAAGAATCTCTTGCCCGGGCGCGCTATAGGTTCAGAATAGTACGGATGCGATTTTCGAGTTCCTCCATCACCGTAGTTGGCAAGGCACCGATCTCTTGCCGGAAGGATTCGTTGGCTACAGCGATTACTTGGCCGAGAAGGAGATCGCTTTCGCGCGCAACGCCACCCTGGCCTTTTTTGAGGCGATACCGAAGAATCCCGGCATTTTCTACAAGCCGCGTGGTGGTTGGGATGACTATCGTCGATGGATACTCAGCCTCGTTGACGAGATCTGACTGGAGCACTAAGGCGGGGCGGAGCTTACCTGGTTTTGTTTTGATGCGCGGATTAAAATCTATGATATACAAGTACCCGCGCTTAATCGGCATTCATTCACCGCGGCTCTTGCGGGCAACGCCGGCCCAAGACAGCTCTTGGTTCTCTTCCCGGTCTGCCGCGGCGCAGCGCTTCACAGACTCCTGTATCTCACGCCGTAATTTTTCTTCCCGGCTCTGCTTTTCTAAGACCTTAAGAGCGGCGCGGATCAACCCCGATTTGGTTGAAATTCCCAGTTCTTTACGAAGCTTTTCGATTTGCTCTTCTTCCTTTTTTGAAACGGCTATTGCTCCCATAATGTATCCAGTTATAAAAAGTGTTAGATATTTTATAAGGCACGCAATGATGAAAGTCAATGGAGCAACCCACGGGTAAGAAAACCTTCGCTCGACACGAGGATGAGGGCGAAATCAGACAATGTCTTTTCTATCTCACACGAGAGGGACGGACGGAGAACTACGATGGGAAGAAAAATTCTTTCCGTGGCCCTGACAGTCTTAGTCTTGGCCGCTGCTGATCTCATCCAGGCGCAGCAGTCAAAGAAGATCGCGAGGATTGGGTACCTTTTTGCGAGCACTCCAGCGGCTGCAGCGCATAATATCGAGGCATTCAGGGAAGGGAGGCGGGAGCTTGGCTATGTCGAAGGGAAAACTTTCGTCTTGGAGCTTCGCTACGGCGAGGCCAGAGCCGAACGAATTGCGGAGCTCGCGCGTGAGCTAGCGGGCCTCAAGATGGACGTAATCGTGGCGTCCACAGATGTGGCGATTGCGGCGGTCAAACGAGAGACTCAGACGATCGAGAGCGCGCGCGCAGGCGTTGATTGTGCCTGGAGTCAATCCCGTAGCGTTCGCGAATCGGAGCCAGATCGCGAGCTTTGCGCAGACAAATCGGCTGCCGTCCATGTATGGACAAAGATTCTGAAAGGAACGAAGCCAGCTGATCTGCCGGTGGAACAACCCAGAAAGTTTGAACTGGTGATCAATCTGAACGCCGCGAAGCAGATCGGTCTGCCGATTCCGCCGAACGTGCTGGCGAGAGCGGATTAGGTGATCAAGTAGAACCGGCTCGATTAGATTAACATTGAACCTTGAACGTTGAACCGGGAACTTCCTATATGGGCGCTATCGATATTCATCACCATTACGTTCCCGAACAAATAATCGGCGAAGCGAAGCGCCACGGCAAAGCGCTCGGCCTCGAAGTCTCCGAAGATAGCGACGGGACCATCCGGTTTTCCTTTAATGGCGGTCCAAGATATCCATTGCTTCAGGGCTTGACGGATGTGGAACCGC
>DASTOD010000076.1:0-7699 GCA_035762645.1 Binatia bacterium
ACATGACCCTGGTGTTTGCTCTCGCTTCCAGTCAGCAGAGGTGCTTTGGTTGCTTGGCTATCCGGATCATGCCCTACGGCGAAGCCAAAACTCGTTGACCTTGGCACGAGAGCTATCGCACGCGATCACCATGTCGGTCGCGTTGTTCTGGACGGCTTGGTTCGATCAGGTTCGTGGTGAGAAGCAGTCGCTTCAGGCGCGAATCCATGAGGGTGTGGCGCTGGCAACCGAGCAAGGGTTTTTAATGGGGCGGGTGCAAGCAACTTTCTTGCAAGGGTGGCTCTTGGTCGAAGAGGGTCATGCTAAAACCGGCATAGAGCAAATGTTTGAGATTTTTGTTACCGAGCCGGCTATGGCCTCTCCGGGCTCTCTGCGGTTCCACATTCGCCAGGCAGCTTTGCTGGGTGATGCCTATCGGAAATCAGGGCAGACTGTCGACGGACTCAACGTCGTGAACGACGCCATTGACAGAACGCAGCTGAGCGAGTGTCGTTGTTACGAAGCTGAGCTGCATCGCATCAAGGGCGAATTACTGATAACAGAACCTGTTCCGAGCGAGGAACAAGCCGAAAGCTGTTTTCGAGAGGCGATTAAGGTTGCGCGCGGCCAGAGCGCAAAGTCGTTAGAGTTGCGGGCCGCGATGAGCTTGTGTCGCCTGTGGCAGAGGCAGGGTAAGACGGCCGAAGCCCAGCAATTGCTCGGGGATATTTACGGCTGGTTCACAGAAGGTTTTGAGACCGCCGACTTGAAAGCAGCAAAGGCATTACTCAACGAACTTACATAGACTTACTTAGTCCCGATATGGTCTTTTGCCGCGAATTCATCGGGCAAGTGCTACTTTGCCACAACTTTGCCAGAACCATTTGGCACTATTCGTTCGAATCGGTAAAATCGACGCTCTCGGGGCGCCGACAAAAGCTTGAATTCATTCAGTTGACGACCAGTAGTGACACATAGTCCCGGTACTCTCTCGGACTGAAAATCCTCGTGTCGGCAGTTCGATTCTGTCCCTGGCCACATCCCCCTTCTTTTAGAATTCAACCAGGCCGTTCGTTTAACGGGCGCTTTAGACGTAAAGGTCTTGAGCACTGTACCATTCGTGTGTCAGATTCCGCATCATCAGGGCGCAGTCGAATTCGACACTGCCCGGGGGAAAGCGGGTCGTGTCAGAGAAATAGCTGGAATGTACCTCGTCGATCTGAAGCGGCTCAACACACCAGCCCTGAGTCCGCAATTCGATACCGTCCAACCTTCCGGGCTCGCCTGTCACCGAATATCCGAGAGAGCCTGGCTCGAAAAAGCGCGATGCTGCCTCCAACGCGGAAAAACAGGATGAGCTTGGAATCGTGCCCCCAAGGCGGCCCGAGACCCGTATCGAGACTACTCCATCGTGCGATTGCATCAGGAAATCGATGGTCTCACCGTCCTCGCGTACGCTAAACGCGGCACGATGATGCTCGCCGGGGAACAGGCAACCGCCAGCGAGATGATTCATTAACGAGCCTGTGTCGCGCCTCGGAATGAAGACGCCTTCCTTCTTTTCACCCGCGTCGGTTTCCCAGAGTACGGCCACTCGGTGGGCGGCATTCTCACTCGATAGTCCAGCAAAAGCGGGCCAAAGCCGCGGCCGAATCCCCTCCAGACGAATAAGGCATATTCCCGCGATTGCGTGGTTACCCTGCAGCTTTGGAGTAAATCGGGACGGTAGCTGCGTCCGCATTACATCGGGAGCGACCCGAAAATTCACCAGGATTCGTCGCCGAATTATACCTTGGATCACTGGAAGCCGCATGTAATCTTAGTTCTCGCTAACGTTCCGGTTGTGGCGCCGAAGGAAGCACGCAGTGCTGACACGCAGGCGTCGCTCAACAACCAGGCTGTTAGACCGCGACATAAGTAGGCGCCAATCGGTCCAATGGGCATGAAGCGAGCGCACCTTTTCTGGGCCACCCCATTCTGCCCAATACAACAGCGACATCGCTCGCCGTGCCCTCGAATTCGAAGAGTTCCTCGGAATACTGCTCCGCAATTCTTCGCAGCTGGTCCTCCAATGTTGCGGGCAGTGGTTTATCAGTCGTAAAAAGGTAGTCATTCGGGAACGTCGCACCCATTACCTTTGTTCGCTGAAGCAACGACCAGGTTGCTGCTGGAACGTAGTCGCATCACGGACAAAACAGAGTTAGCGCCAAGACCGAAGTCGTTATCGTCAAGAGCAGACACGATTTAACATTACGTACTGCCACTCGTGATCCAACATAAGTAGCTAAACAGATCGCCAGTGTCGACGATTTTACAGCCCGCAACTTAGACCGGCAAGACAATTTTCCTAGCCGTCCCTCTGGACAGACACAGGCTCGTTGGATACCAGTAGCGAAAAAGTGGATGCGCGATGCTGCCAGGATCGGACTGACATTAAAGGCTAGCGCCGTACACACCCGACCACGATCGTGTCATATAAGCGCTCCAGGCGATAGAAAGTGAGCTTAGGAACTTTGACGCGAAGTCGGTTGTAAACCACTTCAGCTGGCAGCGCCTCGTAATGGTAATGAAGCTCTGCTGGGCTGCCGTGAAGTATTAGGCGAAACGCCATAGGTTTGAGATTAGAAGGTATCTGCCGCAAACAATCGGTCGGCCAACGTTATTATCAGTTCGTAATCCGTCTGTGGCGTCTGCCCGGCGCGTCGACCAGACCGTCGAAAGGAAGGTATGGCCCGCCGACGCGCCAAAGCTCGTAACCAGCGCGAGAGGTGTCCGTTGTGGGATCGGCCTGATCCGGACAGTGGCCGTTTCAGGCTTCGCAAAAAATCTCGCAGGGAAGGTGACCCGTACGCGTCCGGTGATCTCGATGAATCCGCCAGTGGGTCCAATGACCTTATACGAACGTTTCCAATACTGAACTGCCGACCTGCGCGATGGCGGCTGTTGCTGATACGAGGAGAAGAAAGGAAATCAGTTTAAGCGGGTTCCAATTTCTTACCATCTTGTCTCAGTGAGTATACTCACCAGTGTGTTACCGATTCCTACAGTCACGGCGACGCGAGAGTTATCTTATAACGCACCAGCCGCCAAAAAGAGGACCCGAAAGGTGTCAAGCAGACCTGTCTTTGCTCTGGCGAACGGCATTATGCTCGTTCTGTTCCCACACCCGAGCAGAACGAACGCCCTCCATTGCCCGCTTCTATTGAATTCGACCTCCGCCAACTTTCTTAGGCGCATGGTCCTCATAGCCTGAATGCCGTGATGCCGGCGATAAGAAACGCTGGCAAGCAAATAAGCGGCACCGCAATGGCGACCACGGTAGCATATAGGCGCTGCTGCCGCTCTGAAAGCTCAGGGTCGCTATGGAGCCCATGAATATCCTGGACCAATTGAAACAGTTCCCAGCATATCGAAGCAGCGAACGCCAACTGTGCAACGACACCCAGCGGGGCGCGAAGTGACGGCTGCCAAAAAGCCACAAACAGGTAAGCGATTATCACATTGGAAAGAAGGGCGCAGCCGAGAAACCATGCTGGACGACGGTCGCGCCAGTCGTCCCATAGGCCTCCCGCTGCAAGGACTGCAAACAATACGAAATAGCTAATTATCCACCATGACATTGGAGTGCGCCCAAGATTCCGTCTATTTAGACCGTACTTGCCGATATGCGACGGCTAAGAGAAGTTCGAGTCTCCGGCGGGCTCCCACCCAACCGGATTCACGAGGGCGGTTCGTAATCGCGTTCTTGGATGGATTCGAATTTTTCGCCGTTTTCTCTTCTGGCAAAGTAATGGCAAAGCAGATTCTAGCAGTTAGAGATGCTACGAGAATCGACAATCCTCGTGTCGTTCGGTTCGATTCCGTAGGCAGAGCCTAAGTTTAGTCTCAAGATGGGTGCCAACCCAATATTAAACGACACGTGAATGTCGTCTCGGCAGGAGCTTGGTGGAGGAACCCCTGCCGAGAGCGACGCTTCAGTTGGCCCGAGGGTTGCGCATGCTCCAAACTTTTCAGCCCTCACCTCTTGAGTTGGGACACTAAACCATTTTGCGCATCTCCTCGATTGAGAACGCCCGGATAAATTTCATTTTCACGTTGCCCAACGACTGGACGCTCGACATGAACTTGTTGATAGGCTCGGGACCCTCCGCTTCGATGACAATTGCGGCATCGTGCGGTCCGCCTGGCGTGTAGAAGAGGTCTCTGACCTGGATGCCCAATTTGTTCGCCTCGGCTTTGGCCGACTCGGCTCTATCAGGGGAATCTTTGATTGTGCGCCGGCCTTGATCTGTATAGTCCACTAAAATAACTCCCTTAACCATAAAGCACCTCCTATTAATTTATAGAGACTCTCTTCAGTTGTGAGCGCTGGAGAAAACAAAAAGCTTCAGTAGTACGACTTGGAGTCCCGCTCCATCAAAGTACGAGGTTTGTGTCCGCTTCTTTGAGAACAAAAAAGCCAGCACACCCTGGCCTGAACTGCCAGAGCGGCTGGCCTAAAACTCTTCTGTTCATATCCCCCTCCGAGGAACAGTTTGCGTTCCTCCAGTTTGGCCTCAGATCATGCCAGAAGCCTGCTCTATGATGGGGGAGGCTCGGTTACCTGGTGACAAATATCAATCGAGTTAAGTATGTCAAGACAAAAATATATTTCAATCAGAATTTAATTGACGACGCGTCAGTGGGATCTGTCTCGAAATTTAAAAGCCGGGCAGGATTCGCAATCCTCGTGTCATTGGGTTCATTTTGCTATAGCGAGCCAAATCATGGAGAAGGAGGACTCTGCGCAGAGGATTTGGAATCCTCGTGTCGGCTGGATTCGTTTTCCGCCACCTTTATAGAGTCTTCGGTTTGATTGGTCTGAGCGCCGCGGTGCGCCGATAATTGGCAATCCTCGTGTCGTCGACTAATTGGACCGGGTAAAGCACATTGGGTGGGAATCGCTCACTGAGTGTGCTCCAGATTCCTGATTGACGCCATCAATCACCTGAAGTAAAAGTCACCTCAGCCGTTGGGGGAGCTTGTTGCCACGGCATAGCCGGACCTCGTCATACTTCTAGTTTCTCCCGCGATCAACATCTCCGGGCGGTCTGTTTGTTTTTATGGCAATCACCACCAAAAACGGTTCTAAGAGTAAAAAGGTAAAACTCCGCCGTCCCGCGGTAAAAACGTCGCCGGCTAAACAAGCACAGACGATGGCGGAGCTGCGCCAGCAACTCGCGGAATCCATGGAGCGGGAGCGCACAGCGCTCAAAAAGTTGCATGATCGTGACCGTCAGCTCGCGGAAGCGTTGGAGTATCAGACAGCCACAGCCGAGGTTCTTGGCATCATCAGCCGCTCCCCGACAGACGTGCAGCCGGTTCTTGATGCCATTGTAGAGAGTGCCGCCCGGGTTTGCGGAATTGATGACGTGGTGCTGCGGCTTGTCGATGGGGGCATGATGGTAGTCCGGGCTCATTTTGGTCCCATGCCTACGCCCCCCGCGGAGATCAGTATTGATGCACCCGAATATCGCTGGGTGCGCGAGCATGGCACACTTCATATTCCCGACGTTAACGCGCAGAGAAATGATTTCCCAACGTTGGGCTCCACCACCCGGTTTGTTACCTTCTTAGCTGCACCTCTTCAGCAGAAAGGGCAAGTCATTGGCACGCTGAACGCGCGTCGCCTCGAGGTGCGTCCCTTTACCCCAGCGCAGATCAAGCTCCTCGAAACGTTCGCCGATCAGGCGGTCATTGCGATCGAAAACGTCCGGCTGTTTCAAGAACTCAAGGAATCCTTGGGGCAGCAGACTGCGACCAGTGAAATCTTGGGCGTCATCGCCAGCTCGCCGACTGATATACAGCCGGTGCTTGACGCCGTCACTTCTAGTGCCACCCGCCTGTGCGATGCCAGCGACTCGGTTGTCGTCCGCCTCGACGGTTCCCGTTTCTTCCTGGCGGCCCACTCAGGGCTCCACGAGACGGTTCCCATCGGAAGTCCGATGCCGCTTGGCCGTGGATTTCCAGCGGGGCGCGCGGTGCTGGACCGAACAACCGTCGTAGTCGCTGACCTGGCGGAAGCAGTCGAATCGGAATTTCCTGATACCAAGGCGCTGCAACAGCGTTACGGCTACCGTAGCGTGACGGTTACGCCTCTGCTCCGCGAGGGGTCAGCTGCCGGTGCTCTAGCGGTGCTGCGGACCGAAGTTCGGCCATTCTCCGACAAACAGATAGCTCTCTTGAAGACCTTTGCCGATCAAGCAGTGATTGCCATCGAGAACGTGCGGCTGTTCAAGGAGTTGGAAGATCGCAATCGACAGCTTACCGAGGCGCTGGAGCAACAAACCGCCACGAGTGAAGTACTCAAAGTAATTAGCCGCTCCACGTTTGATCTGCAGCCTGTGCTGGACACTCTCATCGAGAACGCTACGAGGCTGTGCAATGCCGAACATGGATTCATTAGTAGGTTCGACGGGGAGGTCTTACGGGTGACGGCTCACTACGGTGCCACCGCCGATTTCAGAGAATTTTGGCAGCGAAATGTAATGCGCCCTGGACGTGGCTCCACCACGGGCAGGGCCGCGCTTGAGCGCCGAACTGTCCTTATCCCTGACGTCCTTGCCGATCCCGAATATGAATTGGCTGAGGCTCAGAAGCTGGGCGGCTTTCGGACGGTCTTCGCTGTCCCGATGCTCAGGGGGGATGTCCTCCTTGGAGTGATCGCAATGTGGCGCACGGAAGTCCGGCCCTTCACAGAAAAGCAGATTGAGCTGGTGACCACCTTTGCTGACCAAGCCGTGATCGCTATTGAGAATGTCCGCTTGCTGCAAGAGCTCCAAGACCGTAACCGTGACCTCACCGAGGCCTTGGAGCAGCAGACAGCGACGGGCGAGATCCTTTCTGTTATTAGTAGCTCGCCGACTGATGTACAGCCGGTCTTCGACACTATCGCCGAGAGTTCTATGCGTCTTTGTGGGGCTCTCTTCAGTTCCGTCTACCAGTTCGATGGCGAGTTGATTCATATGGTTGCCGAACGCAACTATCCTCCCGCGGCCCTTGAACTCTCGCGGCACCTCTTTCCGACAAAGCCCAGCCGCCAGTTATTCACGGGCCGGGCGATCCTGGATCGGGCGGTGATTAATGTTCCCGACGTCCGGAGCGATCTCGAGTGGCACAGTGACTCTGACCGAGCTGGTGTTGCCCGCATCTCGGGTTTCCGCAGCGTCCTGTCTGTACCGATTCTCCGTGGCGAGAGCCCTATCGGTGCACTTACCGTTTGGCACGCCGAGGTGGGGCCCTTCACTGAGAAGCATGTTACTGTGCTTAAGATCTTCGCCGATCAGGCCGTCATCGCGATCGAAAACGTGCGACTCTTCAAGGAACTCCAGGAGCGCAACGCAGAATTGCGCGAGGCCCTGGAGCATCAGACTGCAACCGCCGAGGTGCTCGGCATTATCAGCCGCTCGCCCACCGATGTGCAGCCGGTCCTAGACGCCATCGTCGAGAGCGCTGCCCGGGTTTGTGGGATTGATGACGTCGTGCTGCGGCTGCGCGAGGGGAACGCTATGGTTCCAGAGGCTCATTTTGGTCCCATACCCGTTGGCCATGTGAGATCTATTGATGAACCACAGATACGCTGGATACGCGAGCACGGCACGCTGCACGTTCCTGATGTCCTAGCGCAGAACGATTTCCCCACAATGGGCTCCGCCACCGGCTCCCGTACCTTTGTACTTGT
>DASTOD010000077.1:0-6166 GCA_035762645.1 Binatia bacterium
TCACTCGGGCTAAATGCCCGTCCGACTCCTTTCTGCTTACTGCACACTGGCCTAGCTCATCGAGCCTGAAGACCGCTGTTAGAGCCGCTGCAAGGCTTGTGTCGCCTTTGGTCCAATCCTCACATCAAGGTCATATTGACACCGCCGAATAGTATCGGATAGTCTTTGTTCGAATCGAGGGATAGCCGACCGGTTTGTCCCGTTGACTCCTTGCTAAGGCTCGCGAAACTGGGCTGGCTATGGCGGAATTAGTTAGTGCCCTATCGGCCATGCCTCCGAAGCAATTTCTTGTCATCGAGATCTTTCCAAGCGGGCGGCGAAAGCTCTTTTAGCGATGAAGTATAACGCGTGGTTTCAGTGCATCAACGGCTGCCCGGGCCAGTTCAGCCTGCTGGAAGTGATCTACCGCTGCCCGTCGTGTGGTGACCTGCTCGAGGTCCGCCACGACATGGATGCGTTGAAGACGAGAGCCGCCGCGGCGTGGATCAAGCTGTTCGATGATCGCTGCCGGCAGAACGTCTACCCTTACGGCTCGGGCGTGTGGGCTAAGAAAGAATGGGTCGTTCCATTCATCGACGACGAGAACATCGTCTCGATGTTCGAGGGTAACACCAATCTGTTCTGGGCCGATCGTTACGGCAAGCAGCTTCACCTCGATGACCTTTGGGTGAAGCAATGCGGCAACTCGCACACCGGCTCGTTCAAGGACCTCGGTATGACGGTACTGGTGTCGGTGGTGAAACAGATGATGGCCGATGGCCAGCCGATCGACGCCGTCGCCTGCGCTTCCACCGGTGACACGTCGGCGGCGCTCGCGGCCTATGGCGCGGCTGCCGGCATTCCCACCGTGGTCTTCTTACCGCGCAACAAAGTGTCGCCCGCGCAGCTCGTCCAGCCGCTGGCAAACGGCGCCCTGGTTCTGTCGTTGGACACGGATTTCGATGGCTGCATGGCCGCCGTTCAAGAGATCACCAAGCACAAGCACATTTACCTGGCGAATTCGATGAACAGCCTGCGGATTGAAGGGCAAAAGACCGTAGCCATCGAAATCGTGCAGCAGTTCGAGTGGGAAGTCCCCGACTGGGTCGTGCTGCCAGGCGGCAACCTGGGCAACGTAAGCGCGCTCGGCAACGGTTTCCTGATGATGCGCGATCTCGGGCTGATCTCCAAGCTGCCGCGTATCTGCGTAGCGCAAGCCGAGAACGCGAACCCCTTCTACCGTGCCTACTTGAAAAACTTCGAGCAGTTCGAGCCGGTGACGGCGCGAGAGACGCTTGCGAGCGCGATTCAGATAGGCAATCCGGTCAGCATTCGAAAAGCCATCGCTACCTTGCAACGGTTCGATGGCGTCGTGGAGCAGGCTTCGGAGCTGGAGCTCAGCGAGGAAACCGCGCGCGCCGACCGCACCGGCATGTTCAATTGCCCGCACACGGGGGTGGCCCTGGCCGCGCTCCGAAAGCTGGCCAAGCGAAAAGTGATCCGCTCGCACGACCGGGTCGTGGTGATCTCGACGGCGAACGGGCTCAAGTTCACCGAGCAGAAGATCGGCTATCACTCGGGTACGCTCGCTGGAATTCACCCGAGCCAGCAGAACCGCCCCGTCGAGGTGAGCGCCGACACGAGGCAGATCAGCGATACGATCTCGCATTACGTGGAGCGCGTGCGCTTGCTGGACCAGTCATGAGTGCCGAGAGCAAGAACGCCGGCAAGACCGCCGGTCGGGTTTCGCGGCCCGGGAACTCCGTCGCCGCAATGAGTAGCGGTGCTCGTGAGGCGGGGCGCGGGATCAGCACCCTCGCCGTGCATGCCGGTGAGCCGCGCCCGAAGTTGGGAAATGCGCTGGCTACGCCGATCGTGCAGACCGCGACCTACACGTTCGCCGACACCCGAGAGCTTCACGATCATTTTCAGCGACGCATCGAACGCGAGGAGTATGGGCGCTACGGCAACCCGACCCAGCGGATCGCGGAGCAGAAGCTGGCGGCGCTCGAAGGCGCCGAGGACTGTTTGCTGTTCGCCAGCGGGATGGCGGCGATCACGACGACGTTGTTCGCCGTGCTTTCGCACGGTTCGCACGTTGTCATCACGGATGATTCCTATCGCCGGACCCGGCAGTTCCTCACTCAAGTGCTGCACCGTTACGGCATCGAAGTATCGATGGCGCCAGCCGGCGACTACGAGTCGATCGAGGCGGCGATCCGTCCCACCACGCGCCTGCTGGTCAGCGAGTCGCCGACCAACCCATACAACTACGTCGTCGATCTCGATTGCTTCGCCGCGATCGGCCGGCGCCATCGCGTGAAAACCATCATCGATGCGACTTTCGCCACGCCCTTCAACCAGCGGCCGTTGGAGTTCGGCATTGATCTGGTTCTGCACTCGGCCACCAAGTACCTCGGCGGGCACAACGATCTCCTCGCCGGCGCGGTCCTCGGCGCCGCCGATCTCATCGAGGGAATTCGCGCCTTACAGGCCGTAACCGGCGCCGTCGTAGACCCGTTCGCCGCCTACCTCTTGGTCCGGGGACTCAAAACGTTCGCGCTCCGAATCGCGCGGCAGAATGCCAACGCCCAGACGCTCGCCGAGTTTCTGGCGGCGCACCCGCGGGTCAATGCCGTGCACTATGCCGGTCTGCCGACTCACCCGCACCATGAGGTGGCCCGACGCCAGATGGGCGGGTTCGGCGGCGTTGTGTCGTTCGAAATTGCCGGCGACCTCGAGGCCGCTTCCCGAGTCGTGGACGCGTGCCGCATCCCGCAGATCGCGCCCTCGCTCGGGGGCGCCGAAAGCCTGATCGAACAGCCTGCGCTGATGAGTTTTTATGAGCTCACAACCGAGGAGCGCCTCCAGGTCGGTATCAAGGACAACCTGATCCGCTACTCGGTCGGCATCGAAGATGCGGCGGACCTTATCGCGGACCTCGCCGCCGCCCTCGAACGCGCGTAATCAGACGACGAGCCGGCCGCGGCCAATGCCGGTTTGACAAGGACCCGCGATTGCCAGCCTTGAGGGCTGGTCTTGAACATCGAATTCAGCTAGCGTGAACTTGCATGTTTACGTGGTCGCGAAAAAGCGGCAGCTATCGAACGTTGGGCTTTTTGCCCGGCATGGTTATCAAGAACGCGTCTCGGAAGGCGCGGCTTTTACCCTATCAGATTTTCGTCATCCTTTTTTTCTTGCCGCTTACCTGTTGCGGAGTCGCGGCCAGCTATCTAGCCAGCTTCTTCGGCCCTAAAGGCAATCTCGCGCACCGATGCCTTACGCAATGGGCCAGACTCAGCCTCGCCTTGGCGGGGCTTCGCGTGGAGATCGCCGGAAAAGAACGTCTTGATCCGAAGAGCACCTACATTTTTATGCCGAACCACGCGAGTTTTCTTGATATCCTTTTGCTTCTCGCCTATGTCCCTTGTGATTTTCGTTTCATTATCAAAGAGGAATTTTTTTCAGTTCCGCTCCTGGGGAGGACCCTCGAGCGCTCTGGCGACATTCCTATGGATCGAAAAAACCCGTGGAAGGCGCTGAGAAGCCTTAGGCGATCGGCGGAGCTCCTGAAAGAGGGGATTTCAGTCGTGGTCTTTCCTGAAGGAACGCGGACTTCGACCGGAGAGATCCAAGAGTTTAAAACCGCACTTTTTATTCTGCCCGTTCGAACGCGAATCCCGGTTGTCCCGGTTCTGATCGAAGGGACGTTTGACGCCCTCAAGCGGGGAAGTGTCCTGCTTAATCCGCTGCCTCTAAAGCTGATCTTTCATGAGCCCATTGAAGCGGATTCCTGCGCGCTCAAAAATCGTGATATCTACGCGAACAAAGTTCGTCAGGTGCTGTCTGTGCGATCCTACCGTGAGAACCCGAGCCGGGCTGCTGAAAGAAACTCTTGAGGCGCTGTTAGGCCGCGTCATCTCCCCCGCTCGGTGAGAATTCAGATTCGAATATTTCCGCCAAAATACGACAGATGTCCGTTGCAGACAGTATCCCTGCCAGTTTCTCATGATGGAGAACGATGGCGGAACCGATGCGCCGCTTGGCCATCTCCACCGCAACCTCGTTTAGCGGTGTGTCGAACGCCACGACATAGGGATTAGCGATCATGATATCGCGCGCGCGCATACGAGTCTTGGCTGTATTCGATGGAGCCCGATCCGATGGGCGATGCAGATCTTGCTCTGAAACGATCCCGACGACGCGACCGTTCTGCTGCACTGGAATATGATGGATACCGTGCTCAGCCATCAAGCGTTCCACTTCGGCGACCGCATCATCGGTCTCAGCAAAATAGGGGAAAGGGGTCATGACCGATCCCACGTAAGGAATCTTTTTGTATTTTTTCATAACAAAGCTCCTGTCGCCTTGATCGTCCCTCCGCCCGCCATCCACGGTCTAACAGTCTATCAGAGACGACATTTAACGCGCTGTTGTCAAAACGTATGTTTACAGGGATAATGCAGCGGTATATAAATAAGCAAAACCGCAAAACCGACCATTTTCGGCAAAACACGCCCCTCAAACGATTCGGCGCCTTGGAGGATCGGCGTGCGAGAATCGGGATCTGTTTCGTAGAGGAGACGAGTTGATGCCAAGCGTTGTCCTCTCGTCAAGGTTCCTGCGGCCCCAATATAAACAGAGAATCACAGTCAAGAGGTAAAAAGAGATGGATAAGCAATTGTTTGTGGGCATGAAGATTTCGAAGCAATTACAAAATGGACTCGATAAGCCGGCGCCAGGAACGGATCGCTATTTTAAACAGGACAACGTGGAATACCTCCATATTATCCATATAGGCGAAGAACGGTTGATCGGAAGATTTCTTAAAGACGGCTTTCCGGTAGCTGAAATTGACAATGTGAGCCGCAACGTCTGCAGCATTATCCGGCTGATCACCGGCGGCCAGAGGATCCCGGAAGATTCGATACACATCTATGTCGGTTGATGTGGGCGCGGCACTGACTGTTCGCGACGGGCAACAAACCTCGGAGCTAGAGGTAGGGTCGAGGGTGGATCTCTCCAGTGATCGGATCTTCGCCTTCTAGCGGCGGGCCGCCTTTTTTCTTGTTAGCCTTGCGCTGTTCCCGGCGAGCCGCCTTATCCCTCTGCCTTTGCTGTCGTGCCAACTCCTTTTGACGCTTTTTGTACGTTTCGTTTGCCATGCCCGACACCGTATCACAATCCATTGGCAACATAAACCATCCGCACCTCGACCCAACCCCGCAATAAACACGCATTCTGCTTCCACAATTTGAGTTTGTATCACCCTTGAACACCGCATTCAGCTGGCCCCGGCCCCTGGCAACTTCTCCGAGCGTCGTTGTCTCGTTTTCGGAACAACTAGGCAGGTCCGGAATTTTGGGATTTGGCTTTTTCGCCGATATCTCACGATTTTATTCTCCGGGCACATAATTTGCTCCACTTCCGCATGAAGGAGGTGACCATGAGAAAATATCTGATAGGCGTCCTAATCGTGTTTTTCACAATTGGGATCGGTACAATAGCCGCAGCTCAGGATTCCCCCCGAAAGGCTGAACGTCCATCGGCCGATATTCAAGGCCGATCGGGAGATACTCAGGTCGATATACAAGTGCAACAAAAGGGTGAGGAAGGGAAGCGCGGCGTGCGAGATCGTGATGTAGACAGAGGGAGACCGGGCCCTGAGGGGCCTGCGGGCGCACCGGGGCCGCGCGGACCGGCTGGGGACCCCGGACCAGGAGGCGGCACCATCCTTGGGATCGATTCGACCGTCGCCCTCCTCGTGGGCCTTGCTATTCTCGCAGTCGTGATAGTAGCGATTGTGGCAGCTTCGCGTGGCGGAGGGAGAGAGGTCTGATCGGAGCCGTGTAGGGGCGGGTTTCAAACCCGCCCCTACGGCTTGTTACATCGGGGCTGCGCTTTTTTTCATTCCGCGAATTATCCCGGCTAAAATTCTCTCAAAATGGCTGCGGCGAACCGTCCCGGTGGCGGGCGCACCCATGATATCGTTGGGCTCAGCAACCACTTCCATGATGTGAAACCCGCCGGTGCCTAGATCTCTGTAGCCGCGAAAATAAGAGTCCCTAAATCCCAGAATATGGCCGAATTCGTGCGCTAAAACGCGCGGTGTGATGTCATGCGGCCCTAAGAGGATCGCGCGGCCGTAGACATGCGTCGTGGCAGCACCGGTCGTGAGGATCGCGCC
>DASTOD010000078.1:0-3420 GCA_035762645.1 Binatia bacterium
GTATCGAATTTTTCATCCCAGCCCGTGTAGAGCATAAGAATATCACCGCGATTGACTGCGATACCCGAGGTCTCCAAATCTTTCGCGGTTACTTCTTCTCCCCCATTCTTCGTCACCTCAATCACGGCGCCGGTTCCGACGAATGCCTCGAGCGGTAGTTCTTCGATGGACTTCCCGTTCGGCACGATATGGACGGGCGCGTCCACATGCGTGCCTGCGTGGCAGGGCAAAGAGACTTCAGTGACGTTCAGCGGGTGGCCCTTTTCCAGGCTGAAGAACTTCCTGACGTGAACATCCGGTAATACGGGGATTTTCGGCATGCCGTCATAAATGACGCGCGATAGGTCGATCAATTCCATAGAGCCAAACCTCCTTATCTGCCGTTTCTCCATCTGGCGTAGAGCGGATCCTGATCCACGAACGCGCGCTTGATCCCGTCGAACGCTAGCCAAAACTGATCGAGCGTCTTTTGTACCGCAGCGCGAACCTGTCCTTGTTGGTAATCCGTCACGGCGTAACGTTCCACCGCCAGCGGACCCACTTTCATATGTTCCTCGTCCACACCCATATGTAGGGTCCAGTACCTGACCTCGTCGGAATTCCGATCAAATCCATAATGTTGGGTCAATCCGGTGACGATTCTGGTCATCCTTTCATTGGCAGTGCCTTCCAGACAAAAGCCCTGGCACGCATAGAGTTCGAGCCAGGATCGTTGGTACATGAGTAATTCACGCCAATCTAAAAACGCTTGCGCTTCGGGCGTAGGTTCGACCCGATCGAGCTCTTCTTTGGAATAACCGCATGTCTTTGCGAACCGGATATAAAGCCCTTTGTGGCTATCGCTCCCGGTGATTTCGCCCGTCCCCTCTTCGATGACATTTTCGATCCACATCTTTTCCAGTTCTGGATCATCCGGACAGCGCCCGAGCATCGCCGCAATCGGCTTCGGGAAAGGTTTAGGAAAAAACAGATAAAACTGCCCGACAAACCCTTTGAGCTGGTCGCGGGATAACTCTCCCCTTTCGATCATTCCGATAATCGGATGATCTTTGGAGTGCTTCGCGCGGACCATTTGAAAGATCTCTTTCACGAACGCTTGTCCGGATAACGCCATGATCATTCTCCAGAAAAACTGTTTGTTCTTCTCCTAACACGGGGAGCGGCCCGGTAGCAACTTCTCGAACGAGCGATTCGCGATCTGCCGACCTTTAGGGCCCCCTTGACGAAGACTACTTTGACGAAAAATGGAATGTTCCCCGAACAGATGACATTTCATGGCCTGCGGAGCGGAAATTAGTTTCAAGAGATCTTGCTCAATCGAGGAGAATACATTGGAGAAATAAGGCGAAAACCCGCTTTGAACCCGCATGCCTAATTTTTCCCATGATTTCTTTCGATGGCACATCCATTGCGTATACGGTGAGCAATGGACACGGCATTCTTACAAGTTGTTTTGCTCTTTAGTGGATTCTTTTTCGGATTGGTCCTATTCTTGTTCGTTCTGGTGCCGTTCTTCTACGGCCTCCCTCGTCTTCTTAGCTGGACCGCAAGGCGATATCTTGAGTGGCGCACACTCTTTTTGTACCTGTTAACTCCCAGCCTTTGCATATTGGGGTTGCTGGCGGTGGCGCATATACTGGGACTTTTCTTTGGACTTTACATCGGTCGAAGCTATACATTCAGCGCTGGTTTGTGGGTGGCGATTGTCTTAAAAGCAGCAAGGCTCGTTTTCTCCGAAACCGCGCGTCTTCCAATCCGCAGGCAGCTTCTAAATTTCGTCACGCCATATCTCACCGCAAAGGGGGAGCTATCGTTGCGCGGCCTGTGGGCGCAAGTTCCGCAGATTCCCAGCAGCGATCTCCGTTCGTCTCTGAAACCCACGAGCAGCGGCGGAACGGCGGGATCCACCAAAGAGTTCGACGTATCGGAAACTCCCGCGAGTCGCCAGGCGCAGCTTTAGTTAGGCGAGGCGGCGACGACCACTGACTACGTGCTCTGGCGCTCTCTGCTCGGCCAGTTCCCGGCGAGTTCCTGTCTCCACCGCCACAATTCGCAGAACTGAACCTTAGTTCTACTGCTTGCCCATTCGGGCATTAAAGAGAATGCCCGAACGGCTCGAGACGTTACAACTTCTTTGTTTTCAATGAACCCACAAATTTTTGCGTGGCATGCTCTTTGCCTCGAAAAGTGTTCCATGAACGGTCGGACAGCGACTGATCCGGGGGAACACGCACTTGAAAGACGAAGTTCACATTAGCACGGCACACCAACCTGAGGCTGACGCGGGCAAATCAAACAGCAATGAAATAGGAGCCGCAGTCCCAAGGAAATATAAGTCGGTGCCGCAGGCGTGGACAACCTTGCCTGAAGGTAAATTTAGGCAGGTTATTAACCACCTTGAATCAGTACTGTTGGAAATCAGCACCGATGGAAGCAATGTGAATATCCTCGATGGAAGAGTCAGCGCAACGACACTCAACCGCTGGGCCGATCACCTCAGAAGCGCGCTGAAGGCGCTCACAGTGGGGAAATGAGATCGTGACTGTATAAATTTTCCCTGTCCCGACTTGCCTTCCTGACTTCAGACCTGCTCGCAATAAAGATCACTGAGCCGGTGAACAGATGCCCCTATGCGGCATCAATGAAAATATACGGCACCCATGGCCCCCCTGTAACTTCCCGTAATCCGACCAGATGTTCCTATGAATTGTCTGGCAAATCCGTTGCTACAGCATAGATACGGAACTCTTTCCGGGAGCGGAGGGTACGATGGCACAAGCGCTTTCACTGGTGGTTATTCTTTTACTTTCCTGCGTCACGACAGCCGAGGCGCAGGTGTGGTCCGATCCAGCCACGGCGAAAGGTGGGACGCAGATGCAACCGCAGTGGCGGAGCAGTCTGGATTCGAATCGTAGTTCGGATGGTGTGGATCCCCAGGTCGAGAAAGAGACAACGCGAGGCCGTCACCTTTACCTGGAAAGTTTGCGGAACCAGAACAACTTCAGCTCAGACCGATCCACCGGGCACGTTCAAAATCCCTATCAGTTCAACCCCTACCAGATCCGCTGGTAATCAAACTCTCTCCGGTTGGGTCGATTAGTATAGTTCGCTCGGAACCCAGCACCTTCTCATGGAGAGACTGAACCAGAGCCAGAGGGTCAGATCCCAGCTGCGTAAAGCCGCCCGCTGCTCTAGGTTGTTGGAATTTTGAATGCCCCCGGCGAGATTCGAACTCACGGCCCCAGGATTAGGAATCCTGTGCTCTATCCTACTGAGCTACGGGGGCGTATTGTTTTTTCAAGTAGTTAGCACGTCTCCCCTCCCCTCGCAACGCGTCAATGTCTCTAAAATGTCTCTACGGGCGGCAGCCGTGAGTTGGAAAACAAAGCGGCAAACGGTAGACCGATGCATAGCTCCAGT
>DASTOD010000079.1:0-2201 GCA_035762645.1 Binatia bacterium
CCCCTTGAGATAATTAAGCATCGCCTGACGAGTCTTCCCTTTCTTCTCCATCATGGCGATTTCATTCGGCTCAATGGAGTACGACTTCTTCAGTTTGACGTAGAAGTAGTGATCCATCGAATACAAGAGCGGAAGCTGGGCCTGCAAATGTGAGTAGATCTTGTTGACCGTGATCCACTCGTCGCCCGGGTATCCTGGATTCTGCCGCCCCTCGAAGTAGTCTCGACCCATCTGGATCTTGAACTCTTCCGCCCACTTCTCGCGGCACTTCTTCGCGCGCTGGATCCGCTCTTCCCACGCTTTCTGCAGGTCACTCGCCATCAGCGCACCCGCGAATAGGCAGCGTCCACAGAAACACCATGGCGGCGCGCGTATTGCTTGGCCCGAATGAGGCGGTTGCGCTCGGCCATGAATGATCCTTCCGGCACGCGCTCTACTCTCTTCGGCCGAATCGGCCGCGCCATGCACATGTAACGAAACTCGTCATAGATGTGGTCTTCCTGGTCGGTGTCGACGTCCTCGGGATTCTTCGGGTCTTCTCTCATCTGAGGCAGGCAGCGCCAGAAGCCTTTGCAGGAATTGAACACCTTCAGCATCGGCCGCTCATCGAGCACTTCGCCGGTTTGATCGTCCACCTCGGTTTCAAACTTCATCCGCTTGTGGACCTGCTGCTTACCGTGCGTTCGATCGTTATCGGCCTTGAGGAAATAAACGCCCTCATTGCTCATGTCTTCGTGGATCGTCACGCCGCGGGCCTCGCGCTTGCGGCTATCCGGGTGCGGATGGAAGATCGATGGATCCGCAACCCTCATGCGGATCTTTTCGTGTTTCTCGCGTTCGAGAATGCCGCGGGCAACTTCCCAGGCTTGAAGCTTCAAGCCGACGTCGGCGCCCTCTGCATCGTTGAGCGATTCGCGCTTGCAGCCGTACCACTCACGATAGCGATACAACACACCGTCGTAGTCGATCGCGTACCAACCCACGGAAAACGGCTTCGCGAAGCCCCAGTCCAGCACGCAGTAACGCTCCCACTCTGGTGGGATCTCGAAGTCTTCGCAGCCGTGTACGCGCTGACTAAGCTCGGTGAAAACCTGACCTTCGAAGGCATCCCAGATGCCATGACGAAGCCGCATTCGTTCGATCTCTGGCAACGCCTCGAGGCGCGCGAGATAGGCCGGATCATTGGCGAACAACGTTGGGTTATCTTCAACTGTCGCCGGCACGAACACCCGCGACAACCCGGTTTTGGGGTCAATATACGTTCGGCCGTGATCGGTGATCGTCACGAACCGATCTTTGACCCAGTAGTGGCCGATGCCGCCTGGGTTAGTCGTCGATAGAATCTGAGGGCTGAGGTCCGGATCCGTCGTGCGCAACCGAGAGAACAGGTACGTGTACTGCGTCTCGGTAAACTGCGTGAGCTCGTCCATCCCGAACCGGTGATACTCCTTGCCCTGCCAGTTGTACTTGTCATCCTCGTGCTGCATGTGGCCGAGGTCGATCAAGGCTCCTGACGGGAAGAGCCAACGCTTTTCCGTCGCTCGATATGAGCCACCGAGCAGCGGATACAGCCGCCAGCACCGATCGATGATCTCTTGAAGCTGCGGAAACGTTCGGCGAATCAGCGCCGCTCGATATCGAGGGTTTGCAATGTCCCGGGTGATGCCGGCAACCAGACAATCTGTCTTACCCGGGCCTGCAGCGCCGCCAAATAGAACCTCAAACTCAGAACGGCGGAGAAATTCGGTCTGTGCCCCGGGATGGGGTATCCAACTCACGCGGCTTTGCCACCGTCCACCGCTTTCAAGGTCGGCCGCTGCTCTGGCAAGAACACCGCGGGGCCCAATTGCTTGTCTGTCTCGCCGCCCTCGCTGATTTTCGCGAGGGTGTACTCCTTAAAGAGCTTGATACAGGCGATCCGGTCGGCTGTTTTCTCTTCCTCTGAGTAAATGAAGCCCAAAAGAACGTCATCAATGTCCTTTCCGCGCTGTTTGGCCCACCTTTTGGCCTTCGACAGCATCTTCTTGACCTGCCGAGCGCTCAGAGTCTGTGGCTTTGGGCCTGTATTCGGCCTGGCGCCACCTCGATTCTCCTGTTTCGGACCCGTCGACATGCCCCTATCTCACTGTTTCAACACGTGGAACGTTCTGACCAACCCGTTTGGAGTTCAAAAATTGCGCTTGCTCGGGCTCGCGGGGGAG
>DASTOD010000080.1:0-17187 GCA_035762645.1 Binatia bacterium
GTGGAGGAAGGCCTGCACCTCAGCGGGAGCCGATGGGCTTCTGCTTCTGTAAGTCGGGCTGTTAAGATGCTAACTTTACTTCTCTTGAGCCTCAGTGCCGGACGTCTCCCTTTCTTCTGAGAGGGCCCTCCTCCACAGTCCTTTAGGCCGAAGTGGTTTCGAGAAGAGAACCTGGAGGCCTGAGTCACAGGGACGCGGCGTTTGATGGCAGGCCCAGCTATCGTCAACTCCACCCGAAGGGGTCGGAGGGTGCCTTCGAGCACTGACCCATTGACTCAGGCCGGAAGGTTTTCTCCTCGAAACTACACTTTTTGACAGAAGCCACAGAAAACTTGATTCGGCCGCGGCGTGCTGATAGACATTGTAGGTTGGCGCGAGATAAAACCACGCGCGTCTATTTACTTACAGCCAATCGGTGGGAGTATGACCATAGATAAGGAAGCACTGCTGGCGGAAGAACGCAAGCTGCGCCGGCTGCGCCGGGCCATGGACATCACCGCTGTGCTGCTCTGGGGAGTCGATCTGACACTGGAGGAAGCGCAAGACGTGGTGAATCACGCCAAACAGACGGCGATGCAACTCTTTCCCGACAAAGAAGAAACTTTCGATCTCATCTACGGTTCGCGCTTCCGTCGCATCTTGGCGGAAAAATACCGGCTGCAATGATGCTGTCAAGACTTCGCGCGCGCCTTCAGTCCGGTAGGATGTTTGTTCTCGGCCAACACTTGACTCAACGTGAATCCAAAAAGCCTTAGATGCCGCCAGCCACCAGGAAAGGTCGGTATTTAGTTTTTCGTTTTGGATTTTGAACTGGACTCGAGACCCGAAACCCGAGACTCGAGACTGAGATTTTGACCCATGAGCCAGAATTGGATTCACATCCGCGGCGCCAAGCAGAACAATCTCAAAAATCTCGATTTACAAATTCCCCTGAACGCCTTGACGGTCGTTACCGGCGTCAGCGGCTCCGGCAAATCCACGCTGGCGTTCGACATTCTCTATGCCGAGGGGCAAAGACGCTATGTTGAGAGTTTCTCCGCCTACGCCCGACAATTCCTCGACCGGATGGACAAACCGGACGTCGAAAGCATTGAAGGGATCCCGCCCACCATCGCCATTGACCAAAGCCGGCCGGTAAAAACTTCCCGCTCGACGGTCGGCACGATGACGGAGCTTCACGACCATCTGAAGCTCCTCTTCGCCAAAGTTGCGTTGCTTCATTGTCGCGGCTGCGGGCGGATGGTAGAGCGCGACACGCCGCCGTCGGTTTTCAAGAAGCTTTCTTCCCTGGCGGAGGGCGCTCATGTTGTTGTGACCTTTCCGCTGGCCGCCGCCACCCTTTCTTGGGAAGAAGTCAAGACCGGCCTTCAGCGCGCCGGTTTTCATCGCTTGCTCTGCGATCGAAGCATTCGGGAAATCGAAGATCTCGAAGAGGCCCCGGAAAACACTATGGCCTTAGAGGTGGTCGCGGACCGCTTCGTCTACCGGCCGGCCAACAAAAAAAGAATATCGGATACTCTGGAACAAGCCTTTCACTACGGCAAAGGAAAGCTGAACCTGTTTCTCCCCCAACAGGAATGGCGCCGCGAACCCTTCAGCAATCATCTTCACTGCCCTCATTGCGATATCTCTTACCGTGACCCGACACCCAATTTATTTTCTTTTAATAGCCCTCTCGGCGCGTGCGAAACCTGCCGCGGCTTCGGACGCGTGATCGATATCGATTTGGATCTGGTCATTCCGGACCCCGGCAAATCCCTGAGCGAGGGCGCCATCAAGCCGTGGCTCACCAAGCCGCGCCGAACCCGGCGGCTGATGGAATTCTGCGAGCGCAAGCGGATACCGGCGAATAGACCGTTCGGCGAGCTTACCGAAAAGCAGAAGCGGCTCATTATCGACGGCGACGGCGAATTCAAAGGTATTCGCGGTTGGTTCCGCCGGCTGGAGCGCAAAAGCTACCGCATGCACATCCGCGTGTTCCTGGCACGCTACCGGGCTTACCTTCTCTGCCCGGATTGCCAGGGAAGCCGCCTAAAGCCCGATGCCTTGCATTATCGGGTCGCCGGCAAAAACATCGCCGAAATTAATGCCATGAGCGTCGCGGAAGCATATCGCTTCTTCGATGCGTACCGGCCCGTGGGCGCCGTGGACCAGATTGCCAGCCTGGTCCTGGAGGAGATTCGGCGCAGGCTCGGCTATTTGATGGGGGTGGGCCTCGAATATTTGACATTGGATCGCCAGTCACGGACGCTGTCTGGCGGCGAGTTGGAGCGCGTCGATCTCACCACAGCCATCGGCTCATCATTGGTGAATACACTTTATGTGCTCGACGAGCCGTCCATCGGCCTGCATCCGCGCGATACGCGCCGGCTGGTAGAAATTCTCCACCGCTTGAGGTCGAACCAAAATACCGTCGTCATCGTCGAGCACGACCCGGAAATCATCAAAGAAAGCGACTACATCATCGATCTCGGGCCAAAGGCGGGCGAGCGGGGCGGTGAAGTCATGTTCGCGGGGCCGTACCGGTCGCTTCTCAAGGACCCGCAATCGCTTACGGCAGCCTATTTGAGCCGGCGCGCGACCATTCCTTTTCCATCCCGGCATCGTAAACCGCTTTTGACAAGAGCGATCCGGATCAAAGGCGCCCGCGCCAACAACCTCAAGGATATCGACGTCGAGATTCCGCTTGGTCTTCTCGTCTGCATTACCGGAGTCTCGGGTTCGGGGAAATCGAGCCTCGTCGATGAAGTTCTTTGCCGTAACCTGAAAAAACTTAAAGAATCGCCCGCGGCAGCGGTAGTTCATTGCGCGGCTATCGAAGGCATGGACAAAATTTCCGAGGTGGTCCTCGTCGACCAAGCTCCCGTCGGAACCACGCCGCGATCCAATGCCGCCACCTACATGAAGATCTTCGACGGGGTGCGACGTCTTTTCGCCGCCGCGGAGCTATCGCGCATGCGCGGCTATTCGCCGTCGACTTTTTCCTTCAACGTGGAAGGCGGGCGCTGTGAAACCTGCCGCGGGGAAGGCTTCGAAAAGGTCGAAATGCAGTTTCTCTCCGACGTCTACACGTCGTGCCCCGAGTGTCACGGCAGCCGTTTTCGCGAGGAAATCCTGGAAGTCACCTGCCGCGGCAAGAATATCCGGCAGATTCTCGATCTCACGGTCGCCGAGGCGATGGAATTTTTCAAGGACATCGCCGAGATCAAAGACGGCCTCTATCCGCTGCGCGCCGTCGGCCTCGATTACCTCCGCCTCGGGCAACCCTTGACCACCCTCTCGGGAGGAGAGTCGCAGCGGCTTAAACTAGCCGCCCATATGGCGAAGGCGAAAAAAGCGGGAACCCTTTTCGTCTTCGATGAGCCGACGACCGGTCTCCATTTCCATGATATCGAGCGTCTGCTACGGGCCTTTAGCGAGCTCATCGACCAAGGTCACTCGATCGTCGTCATCGAGCACAATATGGAGGTGGTGAAATGCGCCGACCACATCATCGACTTGGGTCCGGAAGGCGGTGACGGCGGCGGTCGCGTCGTCGCCCTTGGAACACCCGAGCAGATTGCGCAAGTGGAAAACTCCCATACCGGCGTTCATCTTCGGCCCTACCTGGAAAGAGCAACAGCCTCCCCTTTCGCTCCTCTACTGGAGAAGAGTTCTACGGTTCAACGGTCGGAGGATTTCACGAAAAGTGACAACGCGATCACGATCGTCGGCGCCAAAGAGCATAATCTCAAGAACATCAGCCTCAGCATCCCGCGTGATCGTTTTGTTGTCATCACGGGTTTGAGCGGATCGGGCAAATCCTCGTTGGCCTTCGACATTATCTATGCCGAGGGGCAACGGCGTTACATCGACAGCCTGTCCGCGTACGCGCGACAGTTTCTTGAAGTCATGGCGCGGCCCAATGTGGATCTGCTTTCAGGCATCCCGCCCACGGTGGCGATCGAGCAGCGGCTCAGTCAGGGAGGAAAGAAATCAACCGTGGCCACGGTGACTGAGATTTACCACTATTTGCGGCTGCTCTATGCCAAGGTGGGCAAACAGCATTGCGTCCATTGCGGCCGGCCCATCCATTCGTTGACTCGCAGCCAAATCCTCGATCGCATCGGGCGCTCGTACCGCGGCAAAGAGGTGATGATCTTGAGCCCGATCGTGCGCGGCAGAAAAGGCTTTCACAAAGAAGTCATTGCCGGCGCGCGACGGCTCGGCTATCGGCGCGCGCGCATCGACGGCGAGCTGATCGAACTCAGGGCGCCGGAGCTGAGCCAGGGACTGGAGCGATTCAAGGAGCACGATATCGACATCGTCATTGGCAAGGCAAAAGCCGGCAGGCGCGAGGCGGAGGCGATGATCGATCAGGGACTACGCTTGGGCAACGGCGTCATGCATCTCATCTCGGAGCGCGGCGAGCAGATCTTCAACCAGCGATTATTCTGCCATCAGTGCGGCATCGGTTATGAGCCTCTGGATCCGCGGCTCTTCTCGTTCAACAGCCGCCAGGGAGCCTGCGCGCATTGCAGCGGCATGGGCTTCCAGTGGGATTTCGATCCGGAGCTGGTCATCGCCGATCCCGGCAAATCGGTGAAAGAAACATTGATAACCCTCTCGGAGCTATTTTCTGAGAACGCCGCTCATCTGCGCCGCGCCATGCTGAGAATCCTGGATACGCTCAAGGAGCACACATCGATCGATATCGACAAGCCGTTCGTTCGGCTCGCCAAGAAAGCCCAACAGGAAATTCTCTACGGCGCGAGCGGCCGCTCGGCTTTTAAAGGCCTGATCCCCTGTCTGAGAGAGATTTGGCAGCAAGTGGAAGAGGAATGGAACCAAGAGCTGGCGGAGCTACTAATCGAATCGCCCTGCCATGGTTGTCAGGGGAGAAGGTTGAACCCGCGCGCGCAAGCGGTAAAAGTCGAGGCCAAGGCGATCTGGCAGCTGACCTCTTTTTCGGTTCAGGCTGCCAAGGAATATTTCGACTCGCTTCGTATCGCGCAATCAGGCAACGGCAACAGCGAGCGCGACCGCGCCGTTGCCGATAAGATTGTAAAGGAGATCCGGCAGCGACTCAGTTTCCTGATTGACGTGGGCCTGCCCTATCTAACGCTGGACCGCCGCGCCGATACCCTTTCCGGCGGTGAAGCCCAGCGCATCCGGCTGGCGGCTCAACTCGGTTCCAATCTCCGCGGCGTTTGCTACATCCTGGACGAGCCGACCATCGGCCTTCACCCCCGCGACAATGCCCTGTTGCTGCGTACGCTGCGGCGGCTCGAGGAGGTGGGAAATAGCGTTCTCGTGGTCGAACACGACCAGGCAACGATTGAATCGGCTGACGTGATCGTCGACTTGGGACCGGGCGCAGGCGTACGAGGCGGCAGCGTCGTGGCGGTGGGTTCTCCCGAGGAACTCAAGAGAAATCCCGATTCTCTCACCGGCGCTTTTCTCCGCGGCGAACGAAATCGGATCGGACCGAAGCGCGATCTCGAAAAAAGTATTTGGCTCACGATTCGCGGCGCGAAAGCGAACAATCTCAAGAATATCGACGTCCGCCTGCCGCTCGGGATGTGGAGTTGCATCACCGGGATTTCCGGCTCGGGCAAGAGCACTTTGGTAAAGGAAGTACTTTACAAGGGCCTCAAAATGAAGCTCGGGCAGTTCGCCGGCCGCCCCGGTCAGCATAAACAAATCGCCGGCTGGGAGTCCGTAGAGCGGATCGTTGAAGTGGATCAAGCGCCTATCGGCAAAACTCCGCGGTCGGTGCCGGCCTCTTATGTGGGTTTGCTGGATGAAATCAGGAAGCTTTATGCACTCACGCCGGAGGCGCGGCTGCGCGGATATACTCCAAGTCGCTTTTCCTTCAACGTTCGCGGCGGACGCTGCGAGGAGTGCGCCGGCCAGGGAAAAATCTGCAAGGAGATGAGCTTTTTACCGGACGTATTTGTCGATTGCGAGGCCTGCGGCGGACAGCGATTCAACGAAGAGACGCTTGGAATTCGCTACAACGACAAGAACATTGCGGATGTGTTGCAGATGACGGTAGAGGAGGCCGTGCCCTTTTTTCACGCCTTTCCTAAGATCGCGCGGCCGCTCAAGATCCTCGACGATATCGGGATGGGCTATATAACCCTGGGGCAGGCGAGCAACACGCTTTCGGGCGGCGAAGCACAAAGAATCAAGCTCGCCTATGAGCTGGGTAAAGAATCACACGGCAAGACCCTTTATGTTCTGGATGAGCCCACCACCGGGCTTCACTTTGTCGATGTCGAAAGGCTGATTCAGATCCTGCACCGTCTGGTCGAGATGGGCAACACGGTCGTGACGATCGAGCACAATCTGGATATCGTTAAAGACGCGGACTACATCGTCGATTTGGGCCCCGAGGGAGGGAATGAAGGCGGGCAGGTGGTCGCTTGCGGACCGCCGTGGGAAATGATCAAGGACGGCACGCGCTCCTACACGGCTCGTTTCTTGCGCGAGTACCTGAAAGGCGGCGGCAACGGATCGCGCGACGCCGCGAACGACGCACCGCAAGAGAACCCTTACGCTGCTGCGCCCGCGGTCGCTCAGGGAGAACAAACCGACGGTTGAACGCCTACGGTTTCCGCTTGTGTTTGTCCTAGCACGAATACCTCGTCTTTTTCATTGAGTTCTTCGATGGCCAAACGAAGAATCTCCGCACTGCTGGCCAGTGGCTTGGTACTCAAGTGTCCTCGCTGTGGCGTCGGTCGTTTGTTTCGCCGCCCCTTTTCGATGTACCGGACGTGCCTCCACTGCGACCTCAAGTTTGAACGCGAGCAAGGCTACTTCGTCGGCGCGATTTATATTAATTACGCGGCCACGATCATGATCGCCGTGCCGGGATTTTTTATCCTGGACGCCTGGACGACGCTGACGATCCACCAGCAACTCGGTCTCTGGGTGCCGTTCGCGGTCCTCTTCCCGCTGCTTTTTTTCCACCACTCGCGAAGTCTCTGGCTGGTGCTCGATCACCTGCTCAGTCCCGCCGAGAGTCTCTACGGCGTTCCGCCAAGAAAGTCATCCGGTTCTCCCGGCGGCAACCAATAGCTATTCTTTGGGCGGCCTCGCCCGGAATTCATGGATTGAGGAAAGCCCTCAATAAATCGAGCGATCGCGCAAGACCACTGACTACAGGACTACCGACTACACGGTCTGTAGTCTGTTGTCTGTTGTCTGTTGTCGTTTTGCACAAGTTGCGCCAGCTCACGGTTTTGAGACGAATGGATTGCCCCGGATCAAGAAGCGGAGCGGTTTGTCCTTCCACTTCCCGGCATAATCAACACCGATGCGCGGCGTCGTGACAACGTTCGTTACCGGCTCGGCCGTGTCTTCGACATACAGAACTTTGCCGCATACATCGCTGCCGTTGAGTGACCGATCAATCGCAAAGGCCTCGCAGAGCTTACCCGGACCACTTGCCAAGTTCGTGAGCTTGCCCGTGCCGCGCCTCGCTTGCATTAGCTCGACCCCTTTTACCGGCTCGACTGCGCGGATCAGCACCGCGGCGGGAAAGTCCGTCTCCTCGGTCACGATATTCAGCATGTGATGAAAGCCATAGATAAAATATACATATGCGTGGCCGGCGGGCCCGAACATGACCTCGTTACGGACCGTGCGCCCGCGCGCTGCATGGCAGGCTCTATCCTCGGGGCCGATGTAGGCCTCTGTCTCGACAATTCGGCCAACGGCTGTTCCGTCAGGATGTTTGCGCACCAAGTATTTGCCGAGCAGTTGCCGCGCGACATCGACGGTTGGTTGTTGGTAAAATGAGCGAGGGAGTTTCAACGGTCAATCGAAGCAGGGATTTTTCTATTCCGACTGAGGCAAACCGTCCATGATTTCAAACCATGGCGCCTTCGATGCCGTGTAGATGTGTTTAGAGGGTTTTACCCCGGGATCGCTGTCGAGAGTTCCAAGTCGAAGGCGAATAGTTTCGGGACGCGCACTGTTCCTTTTGATGATCGGTGAACCGCACCGCCCGCAAAAACATCGGCGAATCCCGGGAGAGGATTCCCACTCCTTCAGTAAATTTTCTCCGGTAACGAAGCGCAACGCGTCCGAAGGAATCGCGGCGGTGGAAGCGAACGCCGTCCCGGATGCCTTGCGGCATTGACTGCAATGGCAGTTGCTCGCTGCATCGAGATCCGCCCGAATTTCATAGCGAATACCACCACAAAGACATGATCCTGTAAGCATGCATCCTCCCTTTCTTTAATGTAAGCGCAGTTATGACTTCCAGAGTCACCTAATTTTATAATAGCCCGGTCGGCATCAAGACCGCTTCGGCTCTGGAGTGGTTGGACGCTACTTGATAAACTGCCGTGAGTCAACGAAGATAGGCCGTCCGAATCTATTTGGAGGGGTGAGTTTATGCGGGACAAAGTCAAATCGAGAGCGGCAATCACACTGGCGTTAGCAATCAGTTATGCCGGGCTCGTCCCCGAAGAGGCCTCTTCGCAGACTCCTTACTACCAGGGCAAGACCATCACCATTATTCGCGGCGGGGAGCCGGGAGGCTCGGGGGATATGCAGGCGAAGGCTCTGATCCCCTTTCTAAAAAAATATGTTCCCGGAAATCCCACGATTGTCATACAGAACATGCCGGGCTCGGCCGGAATGAGAGCGGTCAACCACATTTATTCGACCGCCAAGCCCGACGGCCTGTCCATTACCGCCGTCGGCTCCGGTCTTGCGGCCGGACCGATTCTGGGGTTGCCGGGAGCAAAATACGACATCGATAAACTGATTTACCTGGGCTCCACCGAGCAGGGCGATCCTTATGTCTTTCTGAGCCGGAAAGAGGCCGGACTGGACAATTTGGAAAAATTGCGCGCGGCATCGGGCCTGCGAGTCGGAGCGCAGACTGTCGGCCACGCCGTCTACATCAGCGGGCGGATCTTCGCGTACCTTTTGGGCCTCAAGGAGCCCAAGATCGTCGTCGGCTTCGGTGGGCCCGAGCTCGACATCGCTCTAGCCCGTGGAGAAATCGACGCGCGCGCGAACAGCGCCGATACCGTGGTGCGCAGAAACCGGGACGCGCTCGCCAAAGGGGAATTGAATGTCCACGCCACCATCACCATTCCAAAAGGAAAGTTTCACCCTCGCTTTGCCAACGTCCCTGACGCAGACACGCTGGCGAAAAACGAAAGGGAACGCCAATTGGTAGGTCTATTCCGTGAGTTTCTCTATCCGCGATGGCCTTATGTCCTGCCGCCCGGCACTGCGCCGGAAATTGTCAAGCTCCTGCGCGACGCCATGGCCAAGGCCTTTAAGGATCCGGGCTTTAGCGAGGAGTTCAAAAAACTCATGGGCAGCGAGCCCTCGCCTCTCACCGGGGAAGAGGTCGAGACATCGATCCGCGAGCTGCCGCGCGACCCGGAAGTTATCGGACTCTACAAAAAGATGGCCGAACACGGCCCGCTCCCGCCGCGTTAAGCCATGATAGGCTCCGGCGACTCTTCTCATCGTCAGCCTCCTATTCGAGCCTTACGTTTTTGGTAAAATCGTACTGCGGCGAATGGGCGCTTTCAAAGGTCCAGACGATGCGATCGCTGTGCCAACCGTCAGTGAAAGATTTCTTCAGAAAAGAAAGGATCAACGCCCAGGCATCCTTCGCCGCTTCTTTCCGATAACGGCCCGGCATCGTGTCATTTAACCAGCCATGCGGCGCGGCGCGATAAATGCGGACATGATAATTCTTCTTTGCCCGCTCAAGACAGCCGCGGAACTTGAGCACATCGTCCACGGAGATGATGTGATCCGCTTCACCGAAGATTCCGAGCACCGGACAAGAACAGCCCGCGACCAGCTGATCGACCGGGGTCGGGCGCATGTCGTTGGGCAGCCACTCTCTACCGCCAATGGCGCCGTAAAGCACGACGACGGCCGCGATGTCGTTTCGGTGCGACGCCAGGAGGAGCGGCTGGCGGCCTGTCTGGCAGACTCCGATGAGGCCAAGACGAGACCCATCGACACTGTCGAGCTTCTTCAGGTAGTCGATGGCGGCGCTCAGATCCTCAATCGCCTCATCGTCCCGTATCTCCATTCGCGCCTCGCCGCGCTGGAGCGCCTTTCGATCGCCCGCAAAGCGGTGGAATAGATCCGGCGCCAGACCCACGAAACCGGCCTCAGCCAGTTTGACCGTCAGGTCTCTCGTGTGCTGGTCGATGCCGTAGCGCTCGTGGAGCAAAATAACGGCCGGCCTGCGGCCCTTTGCCTTCGGCAGCGCGCGAGCGGCATTGATGCCGCCGCCTAATTTAACCGTGGTTGGTTTGATTCCCAGTGGCTTGCCGGTTGCCATGCTTTCCTCCCACAACTTTTTAGAAAACCGCGCAGTTTCGAACTTCTATCGCTCTGCGGCGGCGCCAAGCTTATCTCCGGCCTGACAAAACTGTCAACAACGCGTCCAGTAGTGGTTCAGTTAGAGTCGTGAGCAAGCTTCAGGTCGAGAAAGATTCCTCGCTACCGCTCGGAATGGGAATGACAAGCAAGTACCTGAACTGTCATCTTCGAACTAAATGAGAGATCTTGCGCTAACCCGAACCACTACCCCGCGACGATCTGGCCGCTTGCCTCAACCCAAGTAGCCACCTATAGTCGCCGCCATGACACTCAAAGACGGCTCCGTGTTTGTTGGGAACCTCACGACGACGGGCCGAAAAACCGGCCGGCCGCGCACCGTGGAATTGAGGCTGGTCTATATCCATGGGCGTTTCTACGCTTCCTCCGGCAGGGTGGAAGGCAAACACTGGTGCCAGAACATGATCAAAAATCCCGACGTCGAGGTGAAGGCGGGAACCCGGCGTTATGCCTGCGTGGCAAGAACGGTGACCGACGAAAATCTGCGCCGGCGCGTCCTCGCCCTGCGCGACTCTCCGGCTTTGCTCGATCGCGTCGTCTTTGAGATAACCCCCCGGTAGCTGGGGGTTCGCTATTCGCGCTCGCCGGGCTTGCAGGCTCCAAAGCTTTTTCTTACCTCATCCCTCTGTTATGCTCCCCCTACGATCGCCATGTCACGCCGTTTCTGGATCTGGATAAGCTTCGGCTTTGTTCTTCTCGCGGCCGCGCCGCTCGGTTTTAAACTTTCCGCCGCCCTCAAGCTCACGCATAGCCCGACGCTGGCCGTGAGCGATCCCGGCAGCTGGCGAACTATTCATAAGGGCGTCGAATATCGCAAGATGACTCTCGATCGTTCTGACCCCGCACAGCTCATCGAGCTGAAGCTGCTGCGCTTTGATACCCGCTGGATCGCGCCGCGAATCGTGCGCAGCAGCCAGTATCAGCTCGGCGGAGCGAACGTAAAAATGTTCGCCGAGAAAAGCGGCGCCCTCGCGGTGATTAACGCAAATTATTTCGACGAAAAGGGAAGACCCCTGGGGTTCTTGAAAACCGCCGGAGAAGAGATCAACCGCAGCGTCTCGAAAAGCTCGCTCTTCACGGGGATCTTCGGCATGCGCGACGGAGCGCCGTTCATCATGCACCGAAACGACTTTCTATCGCCACAAGCGGACGAAGCCCTGCAGTCCGGTCCTTTACTGTTGCATCGCGGCTCGGCGGTTGAGGTCACGCGCGGGCAGACTCGCTATAGCCGCCGGGCCATCATCGGCATCGACCAGGAGCGGCGCGTCGTGATCGCCGTAACGGACGCACTCCTCGGTGGTCTGAATTGGGGCGAACTGCAGGAATTGTTTTCCACTCCCCAATGGCAACTCCAAACCCCGGAGCTGTTGAACCTGGACGGCGGGGGATCGGCACAGCTTTACCTCAAGACGGCTACATTCCAAGAAACCATTCCCGGCACCGCCGAAGTGCCCGTGGCCGTCGCCTTCTTCGCCAAGGCGAATTAATCGAGGAAGAAAAAGGCGAGCCGGCTCCACTCGAGCGCCGGGGCCGGTATGATGCCGAGATAAATGGTTCCCAACGCCGCCAGCCCAACGGCGACGTAGAGATAGGGAGATTCCCCGAAACTCTTTCCGCTGGCGCCTCCCTCTTCCATGTACATAGAGACGATAACGCGCAGGTAATAGACCAGTGACAACAGGCTATTGAGAACGCCGATCACCGCCAGAGTGGTATGGCCGGCAAGCACGGCGGAACGAAAGACGTAGAATTTTCCGGCAAAACCGGCGAGCGGTGGAAAGCCCGCCAGCGATAGCATGAACAAGGCCATGGCCATTCCCAGAAATGGCCGTCTAAAACCAAGGCCGGCAAAATCATTGTAACCCTCGCGCGCGGTCGCATCCTCCGTCAATGAGGTGAGGACCGCGAACGCTCCGACGGTCATAAACGTATACGTCAGCAGATAAAAAAGCAGGGGCAGGCCGCCCCATTCTCCCCCGACGGCGAGCGCGATCAGCAGATAGCCGGCGTGCGCAATGCTCGAGTAGGCGAGCATGCGCTTGACGCTCGACTGCGTGATCGCGAGCAGGTTTCCAAGCGTCATCGTTAGAATCGCCAGCACCCACAAGGGGCCGGTCCACTCGCTGTCGAGCGAGGATAGCCGGTGCATCAGAATCCGCGCCCACGCGCCGAAGGCGGCGGCCTTGACCGCCACGGACATAAAGCCGGTCACCGGTGTGGGCGCCCCCTCGTAAGCATCCGGCACCCAGAAATGAAACGGCACGGCGCCGACCTTGAAAGCGAACCCGATTACAATCAGCAGCACGCCGCCAACCAGGTACAAAGGCCACTCTTTCGGTTGCTCAAGCAAATAGGCCGCGATGCGGTTGAGGTGAGTCGATCCCGTGGCGCCGTAAACCAAAGCGATGCCGTAGAGAAGAAAACCCGTGGCGAAGGCGCCGAACAGGAAATATTTCATGGCAGCTTCGCTCGAGCGGCTGCTCGAACGCCACATGCCGGTTAGAACGTAAACCGCGACCGACATCGTCTCGAGGCCGAGAAAAAAGATCATGAGATCATTTGCCGCCGCCATCACGATCATGCCGAAGGTGGCGAACAGAATCAGCGCGTAGAACTCCCCCTCACGGATCCGCGATAGCTTGAGATAGGCGATCGACGAGAGAATCGTCAGGGCCGCGGCGGCGATAAAGATTTGCGTGAAGAACAGGGCAAAGTTATCCAACAAGATCGTATCGCCAAAGGCGCCTTCCTGGCGCCCCCACAGGAGCAGCGTTTCCACGCCGCAAAGCCCCAGGCCAAGAAGACTGATCCACGCCAGCACTCCTCTTTCATCGTCTTCGATGAAAAGATCCAGGAGCATCACCAGCAAGGCCGCCAACAACACCTGACCGGCCGGGAGAAGCACTATGAGATTAGCGTTCATCCGCGTTGAGCTCTCGGTTCGCGCCGCTCCCGACGGCCGAAGCGGTCACTTGTGTTGCGCCCATTCTCGTGAGCGTGAGATCGACCGCCGGCTTCATGCGATCGAGAAAGGGCCGCGGGTAGACGCCCATGACAACGATCAACACAACGATCGGCGCTAGGATGAGGATCTCTCGGGGGTCTAAATCGCGGAGCTTCTCGTTCTCCGGATGGGTCAACGGCCCGAAGGCGACGCGGCGAAACATCCAGAGCATGTAAACCGCCCCGAGCACCACGCCGCTGGCGGCCAGCGCGGTCCACCCCGGCACGACCTTGAACGCGCCGACTAAAATCAGGAATTCGCCGACGAACCCATTTAACCCCGGCAGTCCGATCGAGGAGAAGGTCACCACCAGCAGCAAAGCCGAAAAGATCGGAATTTGGCGCCACAGCCCGCCGAAGTCTTGGATCAGGCGGGTATGGCGACGGTCGTAGATCATTCCGACGAGAAGAAAGAGAGCGCCCGTCGATAGCCCGTGGCTGAGCATTTGATAAATGCCGCCTTGGAGACCCTGCACATTGAACACGAACAAACCCAGCATAACGAACCCGAGGTGGCTCACCGACGAATAGGCAACCAGCCGTTTAATGTCCGCTTGCATCATCGCGACGACAGCGCCGTAGATGACGCCGATCACCGCCAGGCCGATGAAAAACGGCGCGGCAACGCGAGCCGCATCGGGAAAAAGCGGCAGAGCAAAGCGCAAAAAGCCGTAAGTGCCGAGCTTCAGCAGGATGGCGGCCAGAATCACCGAGCCGGCAGTGGGCGCCTCGACGTGGGCATCCGGCAGCCAGGTATGCAGCGGAAACACCGGCACTTTGATCGCGAACGAGAGGGCGAATGCGAGGAACAGCCAGATTTGCTCATGAAAAGGCAGGTGGAGGTCGTAGATGCGCAGGAGATCGAAGGACAAAACCTGGCTCGTCTCCGCCTGGCGCACGGCCAGATAGATAATTGCGACCAACATGAGCAGGCTTCCGGTCATCGTAAAGACGACAAACTTCAAAGCGGCGTAAATCCGGCGCGGCCCGCCCCACACGCCGATGAGAAAATACATCGGCACCAGCATGACTTCCCAAAACACGTAGAAGAGGAAGAGGTCGAGGGCGACGAAGGCGCCGAGCATGCCCGTTTCCAACAGCAGCATGAAGAACAAATACTCTTTGACCTTCTCTTTTACAGACCATGACGCCAGGATGGAGAGCGGCGTCAGAAAAGTCGTGAGCAGAACCAAAAAAAGACTGATGCCGTCGACGCCGACAATGTACTCGATACCGTAAGCGGGGACCCAGGCCGCGCGCTCGACGAACTGCATCTCCGCCAAGCGGCCGTCAAACTGGATCAAGAGTTTTATTGACCAGAGAAACGCGACTGCAGAAAAGACCATCGCGCCGCCGAAAAGCATCGCCGTCCGCCGCCGGGGAATAAACAAGAGCGCCGCGCCGCCTAAGACCGGCAGGACGAGCAGCAGACTCAAATCTCCTATGGCGATTGCCGACATCGTTACCTTTGACCGAGATAGTAAGCCAACAGCGCGAGCGCGCCGGCGACAAATGCGATCAGATAATGCTGGACATCGCCGCTTTGCATGGCGCGCCACTTCCCGCTTAGCCCCCGCACGCTAGCCGCAACTCCGTTGACGGCGCCATCGATGACTGCCGGATCAAAGATTTGCGCGAGCCAACCGGAAACGCCCGTGAACGGCCGCACAACGAGACGGTCATACAGCTCATCGACATAGTACTTGTTGAGAAGCAGGCGATAAGGCGCGCCACCGGCCAAGGATGCCGCCCGCTGAGCCAGCGTGGCGGCTCGGCCGTAAGCCCAGTAGGCGACAAGAATCCCCACCGCCGTAATGGCCAAGGTGCGCAGCATCAAACGAATCTCTGTAGTTACCGATCCATGATCGGCTTCATGGACCGATCCGAAAACCGGACGGAGCCAATCCTCCCAGGGAGCGTGCCAGAAATAGTCCGGCGCTCCCAGCCAGCCGGCAAAGATCGACCCGAAAGCGAGGATCATGAGCGGCACCGTCATTACCCCGGGCGATTCGTGAATGTGCGCCTTAACATGCGCCTCGGCACGGCATTGGCCGTGGAAAACGATAAAGAATTGGCGAAACATGTAAAGAGCGGTCATGCCTGCCGTTATCCAACCGATGAACCACAGGACCTCGGAGCCGCGGGGACTGCTAAAGGCCTGCCACAGGATCAAGTCTTTTGAGAAAAAGCCCGCCGTCCCCGGCGCGCCGGCGATAGCCAGGGCCGCGATCAGATAAGTCCAGTAGGTCTTCGGCAGGTAGGTTTTCAGTCCCCCCATCTTGCGCATGTCTTGCTCGCCACCCAGAGCATGAATGACGCTGCCGGACCCTAAAAACAGGCAGGCCTTGAAAAAGGCATGCGTAAAGAGATGAAAAATCGCCGCACTGAACGCGCCGACACCGACGGCCAGAAACATGTAGCCGAGCTGGCTCACCGTGGAGTAGGCCAGAACCCGTTTGATATCGGTCTGCGCCAGCGCCACCGTGGCGGCGAAAAACGCCGTTGCCGCGCCGATCCAAGCGATCAGTGACAACGTGAAAGGTGCCAGCGCGAAAAGGAAATGAAGCCGCGCGGTCATATAGACGCCGGCCGTTACCATGGTCGCGGCATGGATCAGCGCGCTTACCGGAGTCGGACCCGCCATCGCGTCGGGCAACCAGACAAACAGCGGAATCTGGGCGGATTTTCCGGTTGCGCCGGCAAACAGCAGCAAGCTGATCAGCGTGATCTTTTCAGGACTGAGGTGATGGATATGGCTCTGCAGGGTGACGAAATCGAGCGTCCAGATCCCTAGACGGCCGAGCTCGATGACGAGAACGAGAATGCCCAGGACAAAGCCGAAATCACCGATCCGGTTAACGATGAAAGCCTTGTTCCCGGCAATCGCGTTCTGGGAATCGTGATACCAGAAACCAATGAGCAAGTACGAGCAGAGCCCGACCCCCTCCCAACCGACAAACAGAAGCAGCAAGTTGTCTCCCATAACCAGGAGCAGCATGAAAAAGACGAACAGGTTCAAATAGACGAAAAACCGGATGATCCCCTGGTCGTGAGTCATGTAGCCGAGAGAGTAGATATGGATGAGAAAGCCGATCCCGGTGACGACGACCAGCATGACCGCCGTCAAGGCGTCGACCTGCAAGGAAAACTGCGCCTGAAAGGAGCCCGACTCGATCCAGGTGTACACCGTGTCGCGGAAAACCCCCTCAGCGGGAAGCAGCGCCACAACGTAGAGCGAGAGGGCAAACGAGACGCCCACCGCCGCGCACGCCAATAGGCCGGCGTTTTTTCTTCCCCACCGGTCGCCGAAAAAAATATTGAGGATGCTCGCGAGGAGCGGAATCAGCGGAATCCAGCGCAGCAGGTCCGCTGCGAACGTTTGCATGGGGGTTACCATTTGAGAAGCTGAAGCTCGCGGGGATCGAGGCTTTGCCGATGGCGGAAGACCGCGATAATGATCGCGAGGCCAACTACCGCTTCGGCCGCGGCGACCGCCATCACGAAAAAGACCACCACTTGTCCTTCGATAGACCCCAGAAACCGTGAGAAGGTGACGAACGTCAAGTTGACGGCGTTGAGCATGAGCTCAATCGACATGAGGAGGACAATCAGGTTGCGGCGAATCAAAACGCCGATCACGCCGATGGTAAAGACCATGGCGCTGAGGACAAGATAATGGTCAAGCGGCACCATCACGCGTCAAGGCCCCCTCTTGGCCAGAACCACCGCACCGATGATCGCCACCAGAAGAAGGACCGAGACAATCTCAAAAGGCAGGATAAAATCCGTAAAGAGGCTTTTGCCCACCAT
>DASTOD010000081.1:0-3467 GCA_035762645.1 Binatia bacterium
TCCTCTGGCCGTTCTACGGTGCGGTTTTTTGGGGAACTATTCTGGCGATCATATTCGCGCCGCTCTATCGACGACTTCTGAAGCCCATGCGTCAGCGGCGCACCGTTGCTGCCCTCGCTACGGTGATGATCGTCCTGCTAATGGTGATTCTGCCGCTAACCTTGGTAGGCGCTCTATTGCTGCAGGAAGGGCTGAGCGTCTATGAGAGGTTCCAGTCGGGAGAGCTGAATTTCGGCGCTTACTTTCGGCAGGTGTTTGCTGCCCTGCCGCGATGGCTGACCGATCTGCTGGAGCGCTTTGGGCTGACAAACCTTGGCACGACGCCAGAGGGACTGTCTACGGGCCTCGTGAAAGGCGGTCAGTTCGTTGCCGCGAAGGCGCTTAACATTGGCCAGAACACGTTCGACTTCATCGTCAATCTGATCATCGTGCTATACCTGCTGTTCTTTCTGCTTCGGGACGGTGACGACCTTGCCAGGCGGATCAGGAATGCGGTTCCGCTGCACGCGGAGCAACAGCGCGAGCTGTTCAACAGGTTCACCACCGTCATTCGCGCCACCGTCAAAGGCAACGTCGTCGTCGCCATCGTGCAAGGAGCGCTCGGCGGACTGATCTTCTGGTTTTTGGGTATTCACGCCGCGGTGTTGTGGGGAGTATTGATGGCTCTGCTATCGCTGCTGCCGGCGGTCGGTAGCGCCCTGATCTGGCTGCCTGTGGCCATTTATTTGTTGGTCACTGGCGCGATCTGGCAGGGCGTCGTTCTGATCGCATATGGCGTGCTCGTTATCGGCCTCGTAGACAACGTCCTTCGTCCGATCCTGGTCGGTAAAGACACCAAGATGCCCGACTACGTTGTGCTGATCTCAACGCTCGGCGGCATAGCGATTTTCGGTCTCAACGGATTTGTGATCGGGCCAGTGATCGCGGCGATGTTTATGGCCGTGTGGGATATTGTCGCTTCATCAAGGGCTGGGATTCGGGAATGAAGGCACCGGTCAATCCGAAAGCCACCGGCTCATTCGCTAGAGTTCTTTGCTATTGACGTGGCTTTCATTGTAAGGATATTTGCGATACGCCAACAAATGGAAATGGCGGTGGTCAGTTTGAGCATAAAGCGAGTGTTTCTTGTTAGTTTGCCTATCGCGCTCCTTCTTTTCGTTGCGAGCAGAGCCGGCGGGGCGGCCGAGTCCAGGGCCACCTGGCAAATGGAGTGGGAGAAAACGCTGAAGTCGGCCGAGGCGGAAGGCGAGGTCACCGTATACGTCGTCGATTATCCCAGGTTGACCGTCAGCCACTTTCAGAAAGCCTATCCCAAGATCACGCTCAACCTGGTAGACGGCCCAAGCGGCCCCGCGCTTTCCTCTCGACTCATGGCCGAGCGGCGAGCGGGAAAATATCAAGCCGATCTCTATATTGGCGGACAAGGACCGCATGTTTCGGTCTTGTATCCGGCAAAAGCGCTGGCTCCCATGCCTCCAGCTTTTATCTTGCCGGAGGTGAAAGACGAGTCGAAATGGTTCAAAGGCAAGCATCGTTTTGTCGACTCGGAGACGCGTCACTCGTTCGTTTTTCAGGGGCATCGGGGCCTTTACATCTCCACCAACACCCAGCAGGCGAAGGCGGACGAAATCAAGTCGTGGTGGGATCTGATCAACCCGAAGTGGAAAGGGAAAATTATCGGCTACGACCCTACCATCGCCGGGGTTGCCCGCAACGTTCTTTGGTACCTCTATATGAACAAGTCCCTGGGTCCGGAATTCATGAACAAACTGTATGGCGACATGCAAGTGACTTTGAGCCGCGATCACCGGCAGCTGGTAAATTGGTTAGCCGCCGGTAAGGTGGCCGTCTGCGTCCCCTGCGACGACGCGGAACTGGGCAAAGCCAAAGAGCAGGGGCTTCCGGTGGAGTCGGTCACCCACACGTTGAAAGAGGGCGACTATATCGCCGGCGGACAAGGAGTGATCAGCTTGATCGCTCCGGCTCCTCACCCCCATGCGGCGCAAATCTTTCTCAATTGGTTCCTATCAAGGGAAGGACAAAGCTTGTTCCAGGAGCAGTCGGTCAAGTCCGGCCAGCGTAACGCCAACTCGCGACGCACCGATATCCCCAAGGATATGATTGCACCCCAATACCGCTTGAAGGACGACGCGGTCTTCTGGGAAAACGGACCTGCCGTGGATCAAGAAACCGCCGAAGCCACGAGGCTGCTCAAAGGGATTCTCGCAAAGAGACCGTAGGGAGGACGGCAATCATGCTCTCGAAAGAAGAAAACGAGCTTTTGACGCGAGTGGATGCCGGCACGCCGATGGGTCGTCTGTTCAGGCGCTACCCGTGCGTCGAGGTGGGAGGGGTCCTCCTCTTCTTCGGCACAGGTTTCCGAAGGCCGGTTTGGCGCTTACACTCGCATTAGTACCGCCGAAACCTGCGCGCCGTTCGCCGCCTGGATCGCCGCTGCGTACATTCCGACTTGCCGTCGGTAGGCCGGCTCATTTCCGCGGAACTCTTCGTCGGTCTTGAAATCTATTACCGTCCAGCCTTCGGCTTGCTCAAAGGCGAGATCGACTACACCCTCGATGAGCAAGCCGTTAGCATCGCGCCACGCGACGGGCACTTCACGGCGGCATCGCCCCTGCTGCGCAGCACTGCGCGCGTGATTCAAGAGCGGGTGCGCAAGCGCGGCCTGCACGGCTTTCGCGGCGCAAGCGATCTCTTCTGCGGGCGAGCCGAGTATCCGGCCATGGACGATTGCCAGACGTTGGGTCACATTCAGATCACCGTCTAGCGCGGCGCTCGCAAGGACGGCGTGTACGAGCGCCCCGAAGCGACGGCCCGACGGCCGGTCAGCCGCGCGCGACAGCTCGACGATCTCCACCTGCGGGAGCTTCAAATCCGGCGTTGCTTCCCCGGTTGTTTTCGCCGCCTGCGTTACCGTTCGCACTGCCAGTGAGCTCTGACTGCCCACGTCAACGGCCTGCTGGCGCCGCTCGCGCCAGCCATTGTAAGCCGCAAGACCGGATTCAACGATCTCCGGCGCCACGTCCTTGACGATCAACTCTGGCCGGCGGATGCCAAGCGGCGCCTCTGCGCCGAGCTTCAGCGCGCGCGGATCCCACCAGACAACCGAGAACTCGGTACCTTTACCTCTTTCCTTCCCCACGCCGCGCGGGGAAGAATAAAGGAGGGGACCCGGTCTGCGTATGTGCAGGCCGGGACACACCGTGCTCGTTCCAGCGCTGCCGCCCGGCCGGACCAACACCGAATCTGTCGATTTGAACTCCAGACAGCCAGGCGCTTGGATCTGTTGCCGCCGCGCGTCCTTCGGAGGATAGACCGCTGTGTTCAGCGGTTGAACCCACCCTTCCCTCTCTTCATCGCCTACCGCGGGAACTACAAGCAGGTCCCGCGCGCGCGTCGCGGCGACATATGCCACGCGCATGCCCTCCGCCTCATCGCGCCTGAGTTCC
>DASTOD010000082.1:0-5245 GCA_035762645.1 Binatia bacterium
GACCTTGAGGGTAATAATCCGCGGGGCATGTCCGGAGACGCTCGCGCGAGGTGACGGCAGGGTCTCCGCCATGACTTTGAGAATATGCAGCCGTCCCTCTCTCGCCTGATGCAACGCTTGGCCCATAATGTCGCGATTGACCCCGCTGATCTTGATATCCATCTGCAGCGAGGTCACGCCGTCGGGCGTGCCGGCGACCTTAAAATCCATATCGCCCAGATGATCTTCGTCCCCCAGGATATCGGACAGGACGCGCACGTGCTCCCCTTCTTTGATTAGACCCATGGCTATTCCGGCCACCGCGGCCGACACGGGTACGCCGGCGTCCATCAACGAAAGCGAGCCCCCGCAGACCGTCGCCATGGATGTGGACCCGTTGGACTCCAGAATCTCAGACACAATGCGGATCGTATAGGGAAAACTCTCCTCGAGGGGGAGCACGGGCAACAACGCGCGTTCCGCCAGGTTGCCATGGCCAATCTCGCGTCGACTCGGTCCGCGCAAAAATTTTACCTCACCGACGCTGAACGGAGGAAAGTTATAATGCAGCATGAATTTCTTGTAGTGCTCGCCGATTAACGCGTCGATTTTCTGCTCGTCCGAAGCGGTTCCGAGGGTCGTCACCACCAGGGCTTGAGTTTCGCCGCGGGTAAAAAGGGCCGAGCCATGAGTCCGAGGCAGCACTTGGACCTCACAGCTGATCGGCCGTACCTCTTTTAGGCCCCGACCGTCGATCCGGCGCTCCTGCTGAATGATGAGATTGCGGAAGGTGCTCCGCTTCAGCTCATCGAAGGCGCCCCGGATGTCTCTTTCCTTCTCCGGGAATTCTCCCAGCGCCTGAGCTACGACCTCGTTCTTGACCTCGCCGAACCGCTTGTACCGCTGAAGCTTCTCTGGAATTTCGATGGCTTCTTTTAGCTTTATCGAGGCCAGCTCTTCGATCCGCCGTACCACCGCGGCGTCGCGTTGGGCCAGCGGCACATGGCGCTTGGGCTTACCGATCTCACGCCGGAGATCTTCCTGGAGCTCGAGTAGCGGTTGGATGGCCCGATGGCCCGTAAACAAAGCCTCGAGAATCTCGGCTTCCGGAACCATATGGGCCCCGCCTTCAACCATCACGATCGCATCTCGGCTGCCCGAGATAAAAATATCGGTATCGCTGTCTTGAAGCTGGGACTGCATCGGATTGATCACCCAGCGGCCATCGATTCGTCCTACTCGAACCCCGGCTAGAGGTCCGTTAAATGGGATATCGGAGACGTGAAGCGCGACCGAAGACCCCAACATCGCGACCACGTCGGGATCATTCTCCCGATCCGCGGAAAGCACGGTTGCGATCACCTGGGTCTCACAGCGCAGGCCGTCGGAAAAAAGCGGCCGAATGGAGCGGTCGATCAGTCGGCAGGTAAGAATTTCCTTTTCGGACGGGCGGCCTTCCCGCTTGAAAAAACCTCCGGGGATTTTTCCGGCGGCGAAAGTCTTTTCCTGGTAATCAACGGTTAAGGGAAAAAAGTCCGTGTCCATTTTGACTTCTTTGGCCGCCACCGCCGTGACCAGAACCACAGTTTCCCCGTAGCGAATGAGTGCCGAGCCGTCCGCCTGTTTCGCCAGTTTGCCGATTTCGATGGACAAAGGACGGCCGTGAAAATCTACTTCCACTTTTTTCATTGAGGTACCCTCTGAGATGAGAGGTGCTTGACGGAGCTGCGATAAGGAAGGCCACTGCTTAGGACGAGGTTACTTTCTTATTCCTAAGCGCTGGATCAGACTTTGATATCTCTCAAAATCGCTCTGCTTGAGATAGTCGAGAAGTCTCCTCCTTTGCCCTACCAGCTTCAGGAGACCTCGACGCGAATGGTGATCTTTAACGTGAATCTTGAAGTGCTCGGTCAGATATTCAATTCGCTGACTCAGTAAAGCAACCTGCACTTCGGGGGAACCGGTATCCGTCTGATGAAGCCTGAACTGCTCGATGACGCCTTGTTTCTGTTGCTGAGCAATTCCCATGTCTTCTCCGCTCGTCTTCTCTCTTTCCTTTTTTATTTAAATAGTTTCTAGCACAGCGACTTAACCTTGTAAAGCACGCGAAGGCATGGGTTTTGTCGGCGTGAACCCCGTTAGCGGACTTCCCCGGGGTTTGGCTATGGGAGCGAGACAAACTGTGTTAAAATCACCAGCGTGAAAGCGATTCTCGCGCCACCTCTACTGTGCGGTCTTTTACTGACCAGTGCGTTTCCGCTATTGGGCGCGGAATTTTACCGCTGGCTGGATTCCAATGGCGTGGTGCACTTTACCGACAATTTACACAACATTCCTCAAAAGGAGCGTGGTAGCGTTCTTCGAATACCGGCCAAGGAAAGCCCCAAACGCACCGACCCGGCCAAAACTCCGCCGCCCACCAAAGCCAGTATCCCGTTTGAAAAACACGGCCAGGTCGTTGTCATCGAAGCCAGGCTAAATAGCAAAGCGGCGGCTAAATTCGTGGTTGATACCGGCGCCAGCTATACGATGATTTCCAGCGCGATCGCGAAGGAACTCAACATTGATTCCAACCCCGCGCAACCCGCAGTGCCGTTCCAGACGGCCAACGGTCTCATTCAGGCTCCGATGGCGAACTTGGAATCCATCACGGTGGGAGGGATGGAGGTGAAAAACCTCACGGCAGCGATTCACGACGCCGTTCCCGATTCCGCGGTTGCAGGCCTCCTGGGACTCAATTTCCTGAGCAATTTTCGCATCGACATCGACACTCAGAAAGGCGTGCTCCACCTCGAGCGAAAATAGCGCGACCGCCGCTCTATCCAGCGCGAGTCACCATACAGCCTTTGGTCTTATGAGCACCCGCTCACCGCGCCGCAGTTCATGCATTTATAGCAGGCGCCGCTGCGAACCATGATCGCGCCGCAGTCGGGGCATGGTGGCGCGTCCTGCTGGTACAGGCTGGTGACGGTACTGATGCTCGTCACCGGCGCGCCCCCGCGCGGAGCTTGCACCGGCAAGGCCACGAGCTTTTTGGAGGCACCGGCTTCGGCTGCTTCGTCCCTGACGACGCCGACCTCTTGCTGCGCATCCCCGTCTAAAAATTTGCTGGCAAGCCAGCGGAAGATGTAATCCATGATCGATTTGGCCATGGGGATGTCCGAATTTTTGGTAAATCCGGAGGGCTCGAATCGCATGTGGCTGAACTTATCCACCAGGACCCGCAGCGGCACGCCGTACTGGAGGGCCATCGAGATGGCGGTGGCGAAAGAGTCCATGAGTCCCGAGATCGTCGAGCCTTCTTTGGACATCGTAATGAAAATCTCGCCGGGCTGGCCGTCTTCGTACATGCCCGCCGTGATATAACCCTCATGGCCGGCGATATCGAACTTGTGCGTGATGGATTTCCTCTCGTCGGGCAGCTTGCGCCGGAAGGGCCGTGTTTCTTTTGCCTCAGGGGCCGCCGCTCTCTTTTCCTCTTTGTCTTTTGAAGTGTTGAGCGGCTGGGTCCGCTTGGAGCCGTCGCGGTAGATGGCCACTGCTTTGAGTCCCAACTTCCAGGACTCGATATAGGCCTGCACAATCTCATCGACCGTCACCTCGGGCGGCATATTGATGGTCTTCGAGATGGCTCCCGAAATGAACGGCTGAACCGCTCCCATCATCTTGACATGCCCCATGTAGTGAATCGACCGGCTGCCGTTCGCCGGTTTAAACGCGCAATCGAAAACCGCCAGATCGTCGTGTCTGATGTGAGGAGCGCCTTCGATCGTCTCGTGCTCCTCGATGTGCTCCATGATTTCCTGGATCTGTTTGACATCGTATCCCAACCGCTTTAGAGCGCGCGGCACGGTATGGTTGACGATCTTCAGTAACCCGCCGCCGACCAGCTTCTTGTATTTGATGAGCGCAATATCCGGCTCGACACCGGTCGTATCGCAGTCCATCATGAACGCGATGGTCCCGGTGGGCGCCAGCACCGAGATCTGAGAATTCTTCACGCCCCACGTTTCCGCTTCGCTGCAAGCCCGGTCCCAGGCTTCTCTCCCCGCCGTCAACAGATCCAGCGGGACCTGGGACGCCGAGATCTTGTAGGCCTGGGAGCGGTGCTTGTTCAACACTCGAAGCATCGGTTGACGATTCGCTTCGAAGCCGGCGAATGCTCCGGTTGCGGCGGCAACCCGTGCCGACTGGAGGTATCCCTCTCCGGACATGAGAGCCGTGACGGCGGCCGCATAAGCTCTACCGGCGTCTGAATCGTAGGGAAGCCCCAAGGACATCAACAAAGCGCCCAAATTTGCGTACCCCAAGCCCAGTTCGCGAAAAGCGTGAGCATTCGCCGTTATCTCCGCCGTCGGGTAGGACGAATTATCGACTAAAATATCCTGCGCGATAACCATGATATCGACCGCGCGGCGAAAAGCTTCCGTGTCGAAAACTCCGTCATCGCGCAGGAACTTGAGCAAATTGAGCGAGGCCAAATTGCAGGCCGAATTGTCGAGATGCATATACTCGGAACAGGGATTCGAGGCGTTGATGCGCCCCGTGTTCGAGCAGGTGTGCCACTCGTTGATTGTAGTGTCGTACTGCATGCCCGGATCGCCGCAGAAGTAGGTGCTTTCGGCGATCATGCGTAGCAGCTCCCGCGCCTTAAAGGTCTCGCAGACGTCGCCGGAAGTCACGTAGCGCGTTTTCCACTCCCGGTCGTCCTGGACCGCCTGCATGAAATCGTCCGGGACTCGCACCGAATTGTTGGCATTTTGAAAAAACACGCTGCCGTACGCCGGCCCATCGAGACTTGCGTCATATCCCGCTTCAATGAGCGCCCAGGCCTTTTTTTCTTCCTCGACTTTGCATTTGATGAACTCTTCGATATCGGGATGATCGGCATTGAGCACCACCATTTTCGCCGCGCGCCGGGTCTTACCCCCGGACTTGATCACGCCGGCCGAAGCGTCCGCGGCTTTCATGAAAGAAACCGGGCCGGACGCCGTTCCTCCCCCGCCTAACTGCTCCTTTGAAGAACGGATCCTGGAAAGGTTCACGCCGGAGCCGGAGCCGCCTTTGAATATGATTCCTTCTTTGCGGTACCAGTCGAGGATGGAATCCATGGTGTCATCGACCGAAAGAATAAAGCAGGCCGAACACTGAGGTTTTTCCTCAATGCCGCAGTTGAACCATACCGGACTGTTGAAGCAGGCTTTCTGGTGCACCAGAATATGGGTTAGCTCATCGGCGAAGGCCTGCGCGTCCTCCGGCGCGGCGA
>DASTOD010000083.1:0-4765 GCA_035762645.1 Binatia bacterium
ATCGCCTATTTTACGATGGATGTGGCGATCGACCCGGCCATTCCGACCTACAGCGGCGGTTTGGGTGTTTTATCCGGGGATATGATCCGCTCCGCGGCGGATTTCGGCCTTCCTTTTGTGGCGGTCACTCTGCTTTATCGCAAGGGGTACTGCGATCAACGTCTCGATTCGTATGGTAACCAGTCCGAGGTTCCTTCACCGTGGTCTCCCGAAGAAATTTTACAACCGTTGGCGCCGCGTGTGAGGCTTTCGATTGAAGGGCGGCGGGTTACGGTTCGAGCATGGCAATACCTCTATGCGGGAGTCACGGGCCATGTCGTGCCGGTACTGTTTCTGGACACCGATTTGGAAGAGAACGACCCCCAGGACCGCATCTTAACTGACAATCTTTACGGCGGCGACGAGCGCTATCGGCTTTGCCAGGAAGTGGTGCTGGGCTTCGGCGGCTTTGCCATGATCCGCGCCATCAAGCGTTCCGAGCCGTGTATCTTTCATATGAACGAAGGTCATGCGGCATTCGTACCGCTCGCCTTGCTCGAGGAAAGCACCGGAGGGCAACGATCGCATGGTTTTTCGGAGACAGAATTGGACGCCGTGCGCCGGCAATGTGTCTTTACCACTCATACTCCAGTGCCGGCGGGACACGATCGGTTTGATCGCAATCTCGTGCGCCAGGTGTTGGGCGATGCTCGAGTTGAGACATTGAGCCAAATGCGCGTATTGAACGCCGACCTGAACATGACCGAGCTGGCGCTGCGTTTCTCGGGCTTCGTCAATGGGGTATCCATGCGCCACGGTGAAATCTCCCGCGATATGTTCCCGGGGTATCGTGTCGACGCGATTACCAACGGCGTGCACGCGGTCACCTGGACCTCGCCGCCGTTTCGCTCGCTCTTCGATCGCGCTCTTACCGGATGGCGACACGACAGCTGTTATCTTCGCCATGCCATCGGCATTCCCATCAGCGAAATCCGCAAAGCGCATGCGCAGGCCAAAAAAGACCTGGTGCAACAGGTTCGCTGGCTCACCGGCACCCAGTTGAATGAGACGGCATTTATCGTCGGCTTTGCGCGGCGAGCCACGGCTTACAAACGGGCCGACCTCTTGTTCTCCAACTTGGAACGCCTGCAGGGCATCGCCAATCGTGCCGGGCCGATGCAAGTAGTCTATGCCGGGAAGGCGCATCCTAGAGACGAGGCGGGCAAAGCGATGATCCGTCGAGTTTTTGAAGCGGCGGCGGCGGTTAACACTGAAGTTCGAGTCGTTTACTTGCAAAACTACGATATGTCTTTGGGAAAACTGCTGTGCGCAGGAGCGGATCTATGGTTGAATACTCCCATCAGGCCGCTCGAGGCCTCAGGGACAAGCGGGATGAAAGCAGCGTTGAACGGCGTGCCCAGCTTGAGCGTTCTCGACGGGTGGTGGATAGAAGGTCACATTGAAGGAGTGACCGGCTGGTCGATCGGAACGGCAGACGGTTCAGGCAATGACGCATATCATGAGTCCCTGGCCTTATATGACAAGCTCGAACATATCATTTTGCCTCTGTTTTATAAGGATCCGGAAAAATTTGCCGAAGTCATGCGGTCGGCGATCGCGTTCAACGGCTCATTTTTCAACACGCAGCGGATGATTTTTCAGTATCTGAGAAACGCCTATCTTCCGGCCTGCTCAAACTTGCCGCGCCCGCTCGCTTAACACCCAGTTGCCCGATGGACGACTCTTCCGGAGGCGTCTTTTTCAGTGCTTGTACTCGCCTCGGAGCTTCCACTCTAGGCCGTCGATAATGCACTCGACGCTGGCGCGAAGGATGTCCGCGGCCACGCCAACAGTGCCCCATCTCTCTTTACCGTCCGAGAAGATACCCAGCACTCGCACCAATGCCTCGGCGCCTTGTTCGTCTTCGTCACGGGTGACGCCATGATGCAACAATCGGACGTCGAATTCTTCCAACTTGACTTCGGAGAGCTGGGGATAATGTTTTTCCAGAATTTTCCGCATGGCGCTGTCCACGGCGTGGACCGCACCTTGCCCGCTCGCGGCCACGAGCTCTTGCGCGCCGAAGATCTCGATCAGCACCGTCGCTTCCGTCGGATTCCGTGGCGATTCCACTGCATCGAAGTCGACCTGGTCATCGATCTTGCATCGTAGCACGCGAAACGGCTTCAAGTAGTCCTCTCGTTTGCGAACCGCCATCAGTTCGAAGGAAGCCCATGCACCGTCAAGCCGAAAAAATTCCTCTTTGAGGTCTCTCGACATAAAGTCCTCCGGTTGGGTTCACAACAACAATGCTGGAAATGGCCGCATTATAACGCGAAGTTAGAAAATCGCTAGAGACGGCGGCCCTTTCTGAAACTCCAGGTTCCCTCCTCGAAAACTCTAACAGGCTGCTGAAAACTCTTTCGGAGTCCTTCAGCGGGCTCAGAGTCTGTCCTGAGTTTATCGAAGGAACGAACGGGGAGAGAGCGTAAACCTGGAAATGATAATATTCCCAACCAACGCTAAGTTTGGTATTATTCGGCTCATGGAAAAGAGAACACCAGACAACAAGCTGCACGGCTTTTTCCACAACGTGGTACGCCAGAGCTTTTGGCAGTTAGGGATCAACGATGCCACCGTCGCCCGCTATGTGGCCGATCTGTTGACGGATTTTGCGAGGACGGATAATCTTTATCAAATCCGCTCCCGGGCTGGTAGAAAAACCGACAGCATCGTTGAAATGTTGGCCCGCAAGCCTGAGGAGCCTGCCGACGAAGGGGATCTTCTGAAGGAGCGGACCCTTCGTAAATATGTGGGCGATTATGCGTTGTTTATGAGCGGCATATTTCGCAGTTACGTGGAACGGGGAGGATTCCTGAAGTATTACATCCAGGAGGGGAGCCGGTCCTACTGGACTGTCTCCGAGCTCGACCTGTCGCTTTACCGCACGGGATTTATTTTGTTTCAAGAACTGTCGAAAAAGTTCGAATACTATTCAGGCGCTCTGGATTATACCCGCAAAGCCTACTTTGCAGCGGAGCCGGGGGAAGACCCGTTCGCCGGCTTTTTAAGGCAGGTCGAAGGATGGATGAAGGTAAATATTACGGAAAACTAGGCCAGTTTCGAAACCACCCTCGCTCGACCCCCCACCACGGAACATAGCCTTTGATCGTGAAGTCGTACCTCACAGCCCTTCTTGTCCTGATTCTCTCCACAACGCTGTTTGGCGGCGTTCTTTTCTTTTACATCTTTTTTCCAGCTTCACAGACTCCCCAAACGGTCGAGATTCGGGTGGGACACGGCGACTCGTTTGCGACAGTGGTCCGCAGGCTACGCGAGCAGAACATCATCCGTCACGAGATTCCGTTTTCCTTATGGGCTCGGGTCATCGGCTCCGAGAAAAAGATCCAGCCGGGGCTTTACCGGTTTGAATTGCCGTTGCCGCCGCGAGAGGCCCTGAATCAAATGGTCGGCGGCAAAGGAATCTTCCAGCGCGTGACCATTCCTGAGGGACTGACAATTAAAGAGGTATCCGATCTACTCGCCAATATGCAGGTTGTGAACCGGGAGAAGTTCCTGAGCCAGGCGACGGACCCGGCACTGCTCGCTCAGCTGGGCGTGGGCGATAAAACCGCGGAGGGCTATCTATTTCCCAGCACCTATCAGTTCATCCCCGACACCTCCGAGAAGGAAATCATCACGGCGATGGTACAGCAGTTTCGCAAGGCGGCGGCGCCGCTCTTTGAAGGGCACACCAGCGTGGTTGAATTGACGCCGCATCAAATCGTTACTTTAGCCTCGATCATCGAGAAAGAGACGGGCATTGAAAGCGAGCGACCGTTGATTTCGGCAGTTTTCCACAACCGGCTCAAGCTTAAAATGCCGCTGCAAAGCGATCCGACGGTGATCTACGGCCTCAGGAATTTCGATGGCAACTTGACGCGTAAACATATGAAGGAGCCAAGTCCTTACAATACGTATGTGATCGCGGGACTGCCGCCCGGCCCGATTTGCAACCCCGGCCTCTCTTCGATCAAAGCGGCGCTCGCGCCGGCTGACGTGCCATTTCTCTATTTTGTTTCGAAGAATGACGGCACCCATCTCTTCTCGGCAACGCTCGACGACCATGCCCGTGCGGTAAAAATGTATCAGCCGCCGCGAGAACCTACCCCACGCCGGAAAACCGACGCGCGCCGTGGCTAGGGCGCGTTTATGCGCTCTCCACAACATGTTATAGTTACTCAAGAGCTTCACTAGTTGCTACGCGTACCACGATCCAGGAACTGCTTATAACTTCCATGCAACCCTTTTTGAAATCGGCAAAACAAGCATCGCCGGAACACTGGCTGAATCGCTTGCTCGCGCAGCTCCGCAGTCACGTGCTGCGCGATTCGATTTTAGTATTCTTGCCGCCGCTATTGGTGGGCCTCTACGTTGCCGGTTATCTCTATCGATCGGGTTGGATTCCCCAGCCGGCATTTGTGGCGACGTCTTTGTCCGTTGCCTTGCTCGCTTTGACTGCCATGGCCGCGCGCTACCGGCCGCAGCGGCCCTCGCTTCGGGCGGCGGCCCATTTAATGGATGAAAAGACCGCGGCGAAGGACCGCTTTATGACGCTCGCGACCATCGAGCCAGCGTCATGCTCGACTACGTTTTTAAGCCGCCTGCGTCATGAGGCGAGCGAAATTTTGGCGCGCGTCGAGATCCGGCGCGATTTTCCCTACCAGTTCAAAACCTCTTTTTATAAGTCGCTTATCGGCTCCATCTTGGTCGCTGTTTTGTTTCA
>DASTOD010000084.1:0-2476 GCA_035762645.1 Binatia bacterium
AGCCGCGGGTAATCAAATTCGGCGTGGTATCACCGTAGGCCCCGGAGTTGTAATAGCAATGCGCTTCGACGGCAACCAGGGTGCCATCGCGTTTCACGCCCGTCTTGAGTTTGATCTTGCACTCATGCTGAACGCCGAGGAGAAAACACTCCGCGCGGCGCGCCACCATGCGCACGGGCCTGCCGGTTTTCTTGGCCAGCAGGAGCGCGGCCGGCTCCAGTTTGGAATTGAGCTTGCCGCCAAAGCCGCCGCCAAGAGTAGAAACGACAATTCGCACATCGGCAATCGGAACTTTGAAAATTCCAGCAAGTTGGCGCTGGACGACGTGGGGATTCTGGCTGCAGGTCCACACGGTGATCCGGCTCCCGCTGACTTGCGCTACCGTCACATGCGGTTCGAGCGCAAGGTGATTGACCGAAGGAGAAGAAAAGGTGTTCTCGAAAATCTTGTCCGAATCACCGAAGCCCCGGGTTATGTCACCTTTGCGCTGCTTGAACAGGTGAACGATATTGGTTCCTTCCAAAGATCGCGCCGCCACATCCGGCCGCCCGGCTATGATGCGCCTCGGACCTGGATGCAGAATCGGCGCTCCTGGCCTTAGCGCCTCCTCAGGGTCGAACACCGCCGGTAGCTCTTCGTATTCGACATTAATGAGTTCCACCGCTTCGGCCGCCGTGTCCGCGTCTACGGCGGCGACCGCGGCCACGGCCTCGCCGACAAAGCGGACCCGGTCCAGCGCTACCGGCGTCTGATCTTGAATGATCAGGCCGAAATAGGGGTCGATGTGATCGCCGGTCAGATCTTCCCGCGTCAGCACCGCGGCGACACCGGGAAGCCTTTCCGCCCTCGAGGTATCGACTTTGACAATGCGCGCGTGCGCATAGGGACTATGAAGCACGCACGCATGGAGCATTCTGGGCAGCTCGAAATTCAACGTATAGTCGATGCTGCCGGTCACCCGCATTTGCGAGTCTACCATGCTGATAGGTTGCCCAATCGCCATGGAATCTTCTTATTTGAAACCTTCGGATTCGAAATTTTTCCTCGCCAAGGCGCAAAGACGCAAAGATAATTTTCCGAACTTAGCGCCTTCGCGCCTTTGCGGGAGATACTCTCATTCCTATTTCAATATCCATCCCCAGCGCTCCAAAATCGTTCGGGTGCGCTCCGGTGTGCTGATGATATCGCCCGCCAGCGGATGATTCTTCCATGTAAATGGCGTGGTGGCATCGATGATCATCCGCGAGTTGGCGTTCAACTCGCGCCGATCCGGTGCAATGGCCATGTCGATCCGACTACCCTTGGTGTCTTTGATAATTTCGACGCTACGCTCGGGATCGGAGCGCGCGACGATCGCCCAAACGACGTCTTGAATGCTGGTGATGTCCACGTGGTCGTCCACCACCACCGTCAGCCGGTTCATGTCGATGCCGCCACCGCACTGCGAGGCGATCAACCCCGCCTGCTTGGCGTGACCAAAGTATTGCGTCTTGAGCGCCACCACGGTCATCAAACGATTACCGGCCTCCGGCGGACACCAAACCCCGCACACACCCGGGACACCGGCCTTCTCGAGTTGGTCCCAGATCATGCCGGACCGCAGGTACACCAGAAAGCGATTATCCTCGTGCGGCGGCTTACCCTGAGGGCAGCCGAGTATAATCGGGTCGCTCCGGTGATAAACGCGCTGAACGCGGATAACGCGATCTTTGGCGTATCCGTCTTGGTAGTATCCCATCCACTCACCGTAGGGTCCCTCTTTGGCAAACTCATTGGTGGTGATGAAACCTTCGAGGGCGATTTCAGCGTGGGCCGGAATCGGCAAGCCGGTCAGTTCGCCTTGAATCACTTCGATGGGCCTACCGCGCACGCCTCCGGCCCAATCCAGCTCGCTTTGACCGTAGATGGGGCCTTCCACGCAGGACGCGAGAAACATCAGGGGATCGGCCCCCACGACGGTGACGATGGGACAAGGCTGTCCCCGCTGCATGTATTTCTCTTTGATGATTCCGCCGTGATGTGGCGGCGCGGCGCGTATGCCGATGCCATTTTTGTCGAATACTTGATTGCGATAGGTGCCGACGTTGATAAACCCCGTGTCGGGATCGCGCATGATGTTGACGCTCGCGGTGCCGATGAAACGGCCGCCGTCGCGCGGGTGCCAGATCGGCGCCGGAAAGCTACTTAGATCGACATCGCCGTCGCGCAGAATATTTTCTTGAACCGATCCACGCTTCACCGCGACGGGCGGAATCGGCGCGAAACCTTTCAACAGGTCGCGCCAAAACTGCAGCAGCCGATCATGAGAAGCTTCAGCGGGATCTATGCCGAGAGTCACAGCTTGGCGCAGCCGCGAACCCATGCAATTGACTAAGACGCGGTAGCCGGTTTTGAAATTCGGGATTTCATCGAAGAGAACGCAAGGACTCTCCTCGTTATGGTCCAGCATTTCGGTGATCGCGCCGATGTCTTCCTC